>CAZWMF010000580.1:0-2865 GCA_964634535.1 uncultured Opitutaceae bacterium
GTTCCGACTGGGCCGAGCGGGGGAAATCCTGGATTCGCGGGTGGCGGTGAGTGGTTTGGCGGCAAGCCCGGTGCGGCTCGAAACCGTCGAGTCGGCGCTGAACGGGCGGGCGCCGAGTCCGGAGGCTTTCGCGGACGCGGCGGAGCGGTCGGGAGACGATCCCTTGGTCGATCCTTTGGACGACCTCCATGCCACGGCCGAGTATCGGCGCCAGGTGGCTCCGGTCGTCATCCGGCGCGCACTCGCCCGCGCTCGGGCCCGACTGGGCGACCACCGTCCGCTGTTCGCGCCGTGAGCCACCTGCGCCCGATCCATTTGACGGTCAACGGCCGTCCGCGGGTTGTCGTGGTGGCGCCGCGCCGATTGCTGTGCGACGTGATCCGGGAGGACCTTGGTTTGACCGGGACCCACGTCGGCTGCTCGATCGGAGCCTGCGGGGCCTGCACGATTCTGCTCGACGGCCGGACCGTGCGATCGTGTCTGATGTTGGCGGTCCAGGCGGAGGGCGCAGTGATTGGCACGGTGGAGTCGATGGGGACGGAGACGGCGTTGCATCCGGTTCAGCAGGCATTTCATGAGCACCATGCGCTGCAATGCGGCTTCTGCACGCCGGGGCTCGTCGTCTCGGTGGCGGAATTGCTGGGCGCCAATCCGGAAGCGTCCGACGCTGAGATTTTGGCCGTATTGAGCGGCCACCTGTGCCGTTGCACCGGCTATCGCAACATCCTGGAGGCCGTCCACGATGCGGCCCGGCGCATGCGAGCCCTGCCGGTTGAGTCCAAGGGTTAACTGACGGGCCCGGGCGTTGGTTGGACGTTGCGGAGCGGACTCTTTTTTAGGAGCGCGAGGACTTTGGAAGGTGTGAAGGGCCCGCTGTCGGTGATGCCGACACCCAGGGAAAATAGGGCGTCGTCGATCGCGTTCACGAGCGCGGCGGTCGATCCGGTGGTGCCGCCCTCGCCGGCCCCCTTGATGCCATAGGGATTGTGCGGCGTGGGCGTTTCGCGGTGGATGATCTCGATGGGAGGGACGTCGTCGGCGGTGGGCAAAAGATAATCCATGAGATTCTGCGTGAGCAGGCTGCCGGTTGGATCGTACCGGATCTCCTCGAAGAGGATGGCGCCGATGCCTTGGGCGACGCCGCCGACGACCTGGCCGGCGACGATCGTCGGGTTGATCACGGTTCCACAGTCGTGGGCGACTCCGTAGCGAACGACCCGGATTCGTCCGGTTTCGGGGTCGACTTCGACGATCGCGATGTGCGCGGCAAAGGCATAGGCGATGCCCGAGACCGGGAAGCTCACGGCTGCCTGCAAGCGGGGCGCGATGTCGGCGGGCAGATTGTGGCCGTTTGCCGCGTGGACGGCGAGGTCGGACCAGGAATAGCCTTCGAACGTCGATGAATGACCGTTGCGGTTTCCCTGCCTATAGAGGGCGGATTCGGAGGCGCCGAGGAGGGTCGCGGCCAGCCGCCGGGCCTTATCCTTGAGGCGTTGGGCGGCAAGTCGGGCGGCGGTGCCGCCGACCGCGGCACCGCGGCTTCCCCAGGTTCCGACGCCGTCTTTCAAAAGGCCGGTGTCCCCGTGGAGCACGCGGATGCGATCCAATGGCACGCCGAGTTCGTCGGCTACCATCTGTGCGTGCGTGGTCGCGGTGCCCTGTCCGTGGGGCGAACTACCGGTCAGGAGAGTGAAGCTTCCGTCCTCGGCCACCTGGAGATCGGCCGTCTCGTAGGGGCCGAAACCCGTGCCCTCGACATAGAAGGACACACCCAGGCCGAGGTGGCGGCCCAAATGCCTCAGCCTTTCCTGTTCCGGACGAAATGCCGCATAGTCCATCAGGTTGGCCGCGTCGCGCAGGCATTGCGGGTAGTCGCCGCTGTCGTAGACGACGCGTTCGCCGCTGGGTAGATTGACCCCGCGGTCCGCCGGCATTTCCTCCGGGCCGAGCAGGTTGCGCAGACGCAATTCGACCCGGTCGATCGCCAGGTCGCGGGCGATCCGGTCCATGAGCCGCTCCATGACGAGGACGGCCTGCGGGTGGCCCGCGCCGCGGTAGACGTTTAGCGGCGTCTTGTTCGTGACCACGGAGAAGACTTCGGAAGCATAGTTGGGGATTCGGTAGGGGCCGCGCAGCATGGCCGAGACATACAGGCCCGGCGCGTTGCTCAGGCTGCCGAAGGCGCCGCCGATATTCGTCCAGCACCGCGATTTTAGTCCGACGATGCGCCCGTCCTTCTGCACGGCGGCCTCGACCTCGTGGCGCTGCTCGCGGGCGTGACTCGATGCGCCGAAATGCTCCCGCCGGTCCTCGATCCAGCGGATGGGCCGGCGCAGGCGCAGGGCCAGGTGAGCGGCCAGGATCTCTTCCGGATAGATCGCTTCCTTGACGCCGAAGCCGCCCCCGACATCGGGGGCGATCACCCGCACGCGCTCGGGCGCAAGGTCGAGCGTCTGGGCGACCAAGCGGCGGACGGTGTGGGGAAACTGGGTCGAGGTCCACAAGGTCACCGATTCGGTCGCCGGATCGGCCTCGGCCAGAACGCCGCGGGTTTCCATCGGAATGGCGGCCTGGCGATGGACGCAGAACGACTCGACGTAGATCCGATCGGCGGAGGCAAACGCGGAGGCGACATCGCCCACCGCCTGCGCGGTAGACTGCACGATGTTGGTGCCAAATTCGGGATAGAGGAGGGGCGTGCTGGGGGTCGCGGCCGCCTCAAGGTCGAGGACAGGCGGGAGCGGCGTGTAGTCGACGCGGATCAGTTCGGCGGCATCCTCGGCCACATAGCGGTCGGTTGCGACGACCAAGGCCACCGGTTCGCCGACCCAGCGCACTTTGGCCTGGGCCAGCACGGGCTGGAAT
>CAZWMF010000581.1:0-2860 GCA_964634535.1 uncultured Opitutaceae bacterium
AATACGTCCTCTTGCGATCCGACGAGGGCAAGACGATGCCGGCCCGTTATTACGGAGACAACATCGTGCGCCGCCTCAAGCTGCCGGAGTATGTCAAAGCGCCGGGTGGAATCCCGATCCGCGCCCGCAATCTCGAACAACAGTTCTTCATGGATGCGCTCCTCGACGAGGCCGTCCAAATGATCACCTGTTACGGCAAGGCGGGTACTGGTAAAACACTCCTGTCAACGGCTTGTGCCTTGTACCAGGTGTGCGACGATCAATCGCGCTACGACGGCGCCTCGATTTCCCGGCCCGTGGTTTCGTTGGGCAAGGAAATTGGTTTTCTCCCGGGGACCCTGGACGAGAAGATGAAGCCTTGGCTGCAACCCTACTACGATGCGCTCGAGGTGCTGATGCCGTCGAAACCGCCCAAGGAGCCCCAGTTTGCCTCGAAGAAGGTCTCGAAAAAGAAGAAGAAACGCGAAGAACAGTTCCTCGTGCTGGGCGGAGGCGCTTCCGTAAGCGGTAACGGCAATGGCAACGGTAACGGCGGCGGCAACGGCCACGGCCACCTGACGCCGGCCAAACCGTATGAACGCCTGCTTAAGAGCGGCCTGGTGGAGATCGAGGCCCTCTGCTTCATTCGCGGTCGGTCGATCGCCCGCCGGTTCTTTATCCTGGACGAGGCCCAGCAGCTCACGCCGCACGAAGTAAAGACGGTCATCACCCGAATTTCCGAGGGTTCCAAAATCGTCCTGATCGGCGATCCGGCCCAAATCGACAACCCATACGTCGATGCGCGCAGCAATGGACTCGTCTATTGCTACAACCGGATGAAGGGCCAAGCGATCGCCGCCCATGTCAAACTGACCAAAGGGGAGCGTTCGAAGCTCGCCGAACTGGCGGCTGATCTGCTCTGAGCCGTCCGGCGAACGCTCTCCACAAACAGAAAAAAACGACCCGCCGAAGATCGGTCGGGTCGCTGTCTGAAAACAGGGATTTGGTCAGGCCTTGACGGTCAGCCGGCGACTCCGCCGGTTGACGGCGGCCATTCCGCTGACGGCGATGGCCAGGAGCCCGAGCGTGGTCGCGGAATCCGGCGTGCTCGCGGTGACGGCGCCGTCGACGAAAAGAAAATTGCCGCCAAAATAGCCCGTCGTCCCCGACCCGGACAGGCCCGGAAACACCAACGTGCCGGTGTAGCCTTCGTATTTGCGGGCGTCGTAGGTGATTTCCGGAGCGACCGTGAGCGCAGTCGGATCCTGCAGCCACGTATCTCCGTCCGCATTGGTCCAACTGGCTGCGACATAGTAAGTGTCGCCGACGGTCAACAGGACCGGAGCGATGGACGTGAATTGATAGCTGTCCTGAATGATCCCGGCCGAGCCCTCGTTCACCGTGGCACTGGCCAGAAGGTTCTGAGCGGAGTCCCACAGACCCACATCGTGGGCGCCGTTGAGCGCACCGTTATTGAGACCGAAAACACCCAGGGCGGTGACAGAGATGGCGCTGTCAACCGTGAAGGAATAGCCCAAAACCCAATTCCCATTGCTATAGGATTCGTTGATGTTGGGCGTGGTTTGCACGCCGATATTGTCAGCGCGAACGGAGGACACGCCGAGCAGGGCGATGGCTGAGACGAACGCGAGGAAATTGGAAATTTTCATAATTAGAGGGTTAAGGAGGCGCCAATGATCGCATAGCATCTCTCGGACCACCTAGATTTTTTAATCTGTAATATATTGCCAATGAATCGGTTAATGTTTCTGTGACGCCGAAGGTTTTGGAGTGGAATGTAAGGCAGGTCGACAAGGGAGAGCCCGGTGCCCTGTATTTATTACCTAAGTATTTGTAATAAACATAATTAGGAAATGACCTTACCTCTGTAAGGCAACCTGACGATGCGCTTAATCGGCGGGATCTTCAGGCGGACGTTCATCCGGGTTCACGAAAGTGGAGCCAAGTATCTAGATCTGCGAGGCTGGCGACTCTGCGCCGGCGTTTCCGCCTCCGCCCCACGCGGTCGCCTCGGTCAATTCTGAGACCGATCGTGGTCCGGCCGGAGCAGCGTCGCGCTCATGAGCCCGATAATCACGTCATTGCACAGTGTGCGCACCGTCAGAGAGTCGAGTGCTTTGTTTGGCTCGAGTGGGAGGCTCAGAACGGTCGCGGATCCCCCGGGGATGACGCGGCCCTTCCCTTTAAAGTTTTCTGGATCGAGGACGCGCACCGCGCCGGTCTTCAGATCGACTCGCAGCGGCAACGGGCCGGGCCGGCGGAATTGAAAATCATCGATAAAGTAGTCCTGCTCGATGGGCCACCAAGTGACTGGGTTCTCGAGGGCAAGTCGGGCGGTGCTCCCATCGCGGTAGGTGACGATGACTTCGCCGTTGTCGAGGCGGCTCTGCATGGGGCCGGTCGAGCCGGCCATGAGCAAGTACAGCTCGCGGGCGCGGCCAGCGAGCGGGATTACCACCGCGTCGGGATAGGTGGTCCATTCCGAGGTGAACACGATGTTTCGTTTGCCTGGCTCTCCGGGCGTCGCGAAAGGAACCCCATTGGGCAGGATGAGCCGACCGCCGTTTCTGGCGGCGGCGTCGCGCAGGCCCGTGTCGTCGATGTCGGCCTGGGCGTTGTAGCCACCCGCCCAGCCGCCCAGCGCCTGCTTTGGCACGGCGAGTGACACAAATGGAGATCGCGGAGCGCGATATTCGTTGCGAAAGATCCGAGTGACTCGGTCGTTGAAGAACGGGGTCAGATCGACCGGGGACAGTACCGAATCGGCCGGTGGCGCGGGCAGGGCGGGCAATGCCGGTTCGGGCGACGCAAGCCCGGGCGGCATCTCCTTTCCGATCGAACGACTCGGCCCCGGTCCCAT
>CAZWMF010000582.1:0-2858 GCA_964634535.1 uncultured Opitutaceae bacterium
CGCGCGCAAGGTCCAGCCGGAAAACGGCGCCCGGCGCGCCGCGGGCCGACTGGTAGGTGATCGCCCCGCCCATCGCCGTCATGGCGTCGCGGCAGAGCGACAGACCGAGGCCGGTCGCGCCGCGGCGGCTGGTGACAAAATCCCGAAAGAGCCGGTCGAACAGCTCGGCCGGCACGCCCGGCCCGTTGTCCTCCACCTGCAGGTGGTAGCGCCCGCCCGCCGCCGCCAGGCGCAGGGCCAGGCGCGGGGCCGGCGTATCCACCAGGGCCTCGAGCCCGTTGCGCAACAGGTTCAGGAGGGCGACCCGCAGGAGGCCGCGGTCGGCGCGCACGTCGTCATTACAATCTTGATACACCGCCTCCAGCCGGACGCCCGCCCGCTCGGCCCGGGCCCGGACGAGTTCGAGCGCCTCGGTCGCGGCCTCGCGGGCGCCGATCGTCTCGATCGGGCCGGCATGGCAGCGCACGAGGTCGACGCCCTGGTTGAACTCGCCCAGGAAGAGGTCGAGCTGCGCGAGAAAGGCGCCGCGCTGCTCGTCGTCCAGGGCGTCCTCCATGCGCGCCTGCAGGAGCTCCAAGGCGGCCCGCACGACCGACAAGCGGTTGCGGCCGCTGTGGGTGATGAGCGAGGCGACGGCGGCGACCGCCGCCAGACGCTGGCGGGCCAGGGTGGGATCGTTGGCCGGATCGACGGCCGCGGGGACGGCGGGGTTCACAGGGATATGGGGAAGAGCGGCTCGAGCGTGAGCAGGCCGGCGGGGCTCCGATCGATGAGCAGCGCGCCGCGGGCCGCGGTCAGGGCCGCGGACAGGACGGCGAGGTTGCCGGTGCGGGCGTTGCCGCCCGCGGCCGCGAAGTCGGCCTGCACGCCTTCGATCGTGAGGGCGGGCAGGGCGGTGCGGACGCGAAAGGCGACGTGCGGTTGGTCCCGGCGGACCGCCGCCCGATTGAGGACGCCGCCGGCCGCCTCCAGCCGTTCGCCCAAGGGCCCGGGGGCGAGCAGGACGGAGCTGACCAGGGTCACCTCCGTGTTCGCGGCGGCCCGCTCCAGGCAATATTCCAGCAGGTGGCGCAGCCCGTTCATCAATTCGAGGGGCGCACAGGCGACGAACGTGTCGCTCAGGAGTTCGCGCAGGGCGACCCGGCGGCCGTCGGCCGCCCACCGCTGGGCGCCGGTGAGGACCTGGCGCAGAGCGCCGAGGCACTCGTTAACCGAGGCGTGCGCGGCGGCGCTGCCGTCGCCGAACGGGCCATCGAGAAAGGCGTTGACCGAGTCGACCATGTCCGCCGCCAGGGCGGCGCAGCGTTGGGCATGGACGCCGAAGGCCTTCTGGCCGCTCTGGGCGGCATCGTCCTGGAGCAGGGCGGACAGGGCGGACAGCGCGGTCAGCCGGTTGCGCAGGCCGTGGATCAGCCCGCGGTGCAGATCGGCCGCGGCCAGCCGCAGGTCGTAGGTGCCGAGCGCTTCCGCCAGCTGCGTGCGGGTGGCTTCGGCGGAGCGGGCGGTGCGCACGAGGGCGCGCCGCTGGCGCGTTTCCTGAATGGCCTCGAGCGTGCTTTGGCGCAATTCGGCCAGCGTGGTCTTGGATTTGACCGCGCGCTTGATCGCGCGCATTTCGATCGCCCCGTCGGCGATCCGCTCCGAGTCGCTGCCGGTTCGGATGATGATCGCCAGATCCCGGTCGAATTCCCTTAGGGCGCGCAGGAACCCCAGGCCGTCCATCTTGGAATGCGGAAAACGCACATCGACGATGGCCGCGTCGCAGACATGGTGCCGGGCGTGCTCCAACGCCGCCTCGGGTTCGGAGAATTCGACCAGCCGGCCCAGGCCCCGGAGCTGCGAACGCAGGGTGAGGATCTGCGCGCGCTCGTCCTCCAGGACGAGGATGACCGCGTCGGCGTTCATGGCGCCGGCGCGGCCTCGCCCGCGATCCGCCAGCCGACTTTGGGCTCGTTGGTCACCAGCCGGTTGAAGTCGACCTGGTGGCGCACGAACAGCTTGCGCAGCGTGGAAATATACTCGTTGACCGAGTGGCCCGCCCCGTCCGCGTCGGAGCCCCAGACGGCCTTGAGCAGATCGTCCTTCAAGACGAGTCCACCCGCCCGCGCGGCGAAGACGCGGAGGATGCCCAGCTGTTTGGGCCGCAGCCTTTCCTCGGCGCCATCGGGAAACCGGATGATAAGGTCGGGGGTCACCTGGGCCGAACCGAAGGCGAACGCGTCCCGGTCGAGGAATACGCCGCCGGCGCGCCGCAGGACGGTCGGAGCCGGCGGCCGGGCCAGCTGTTTGCGGATGCGCACGAGCAATTCGGCGTGATGGAACGGCTTGCGCAGGACGTCGTCGGCCCCGGCGTCGAGCGCCTCGATGGCCAGGGCCGCCTGCGGCAGGTCGGAGAACACGATGATGGGCACGGCTCCTCCCGAGGCGGTCCACTCCCGGATCAGCGCGAGCCCGTTGCCCCGGGCCCCGAGCGAGAGGTCGACGATGGCGAGATCGAACGCGCGGCGGCGGAAGGCGTCCCGCGCCGCATCCGCCGTGCCATGGAGTTCGGCGTCAAAGTCCCGCAGCGCCAGCTGCAGGATGCCGCC
Source organism: uncultured Opitutaceae bacterium (assembly GCA_964634535.1). Taxonomy (GTDB): domain Bacteria; phylum Verrucomicrobiota; class Verrucomicrobiia; order Opitutales; family Opitutaceae; genus Palsa-1447. The sequence continues at coordinate 2,589 of CAZWMF010000582.1, forward strand.
CAGGTCGGGGTCCTCGATCAGCAGTAGGATGCGGCTCCGGCGGAGATTCATGACGAGTCCACGCCAGAAAATTCGGACGGGGGCGGGGCGAGTTCAAGCAAACTCGCCGGGCGCTCACTGGGCGGCGACGATGATGCCCGCGACTTTGCTGCGGGCGGAGAGCAGCAGCTCGCGGTCGCGGTCGACCCGAGTGGTCTGCAGGGCGGTCAACTTGTCCGAATTCATCTTCAATTCGCCCAGCCGCACCTCGATGAGCGACAATTCCACCGC
>CAZWMF010000583.1:0-2847 GCA_964634535.1 uncultured Opitutaceae bacterium
CCAGCTCCGGCGGCACGTACAGCTTGATCTTGCCGCCCTTGCCGATCTTCTGGATGCCCTCGGTCCAGCCGGGGATCACGCCGTCGAGCGGAAACTCGGCCGGCTGGCCCCGCTGCGCGGAACTGTCGAAAACGGTGCCGTCGACCAGGGTGCCCGTGTAGTTGACCTTCACGGTCTCGGTCGGCTTCGGGGTCGTCGGGTCGCCGGGGCTCACGATCTCGTACCGCAGGCCGGACGGGGTCGTGACGACGTTCTTGTTATCCTGCAGCTTGGCGAAAAAAGCCGCCGCCTGGGTCTGGCTCTGCGCCTTCATCTTCGCCACATAGTCGGTCTGCTTGCGCTGCATGAACGTCTCGAGCTCCGGTCCGACTTTCTGCAGGTCGAACGGCGACTCCTTGCCGCCCACGCCCGCGGTGAAGCCCTTCAGCAGCGCCGCGGTCTCCGCCGGGGTGAACTGCAATTGGGTCAGGCCGACCTTCTGCGCGACCACCCAGCCCACCTCCTCGGTGAGCTGCTCGTCGGTGTAGGTCGGGGCCGGGGCCGCGGCCGGAGCGGGGGTGGCGGGGGCCGCGGCGGGAGCGTTGGCGTCCTGGGCGCGGGCCAGAGCCGCGAGGCTAAGGGCGGTCAGTGCGACCGTGAGGGGTTGCTTTAGATTCATGCAAAGAAGGCCGCACCTTGCTCGCGCTCCGGCCCGAAAGCAAACAATTATCCCCGGCCGGCGAGCTCCGGCCACTCCCCGCTTGTCACCTTCCCGGCGGCGCCCCATGTTCGACCGCTACCCATTATGAATGCCGAGCAATTTTGGACCAGCCAGGACGGCCAGATCCTGACGATCCGGAACAAGGACGAGCGCACCGTCACCCTGACGCTGGCCTTCTGGCCCCGCCACCCCGCGGAGTTCGATTTCGTCAAGGCCAACCGGACCGAGCTGAAGTTCAGCGAGCGCAGCTCGCTGGCCCGCATCGGCATCGAGATGCTGCTCCAGGGCGCCCCGGAGGTCGATGGCCACCGCCTGACGCTCGAGGCCGAGGCGTTCATCTACGACCCCAGCTTCCCGAACGCCGCGTACTGGAAGAAGCTCCTGCGGCCCGGGACGCCGGTGGGGCGCCTGTTCCTCGCGCCCGCGGCGGCGAAGCTTTCGACCGAGGAGATCTGGAACGCGATCAAGGCGAACGACCTCAAGCTGCCCGACACGATCAGCATCGACCGCGACGGCCGCGTCTACCTTTCCCCCCACCAGGTGGCCTACACGCTCAATCCCAAGCTCAACCGCCTCACCTTCGAGCGGATCGTGAGCGGCGAGGCCGGCCGGACCTTCCTCGACCGGGTCCAGCTCCGGCACGAGATCACCCCGCTCACGATCCCGCCGCGCTCGGGCATCCTCACGAGCTGCTCGATGTACCTGAGGGAACACTACGTGGTGCTCAACCAGGGCGAGGGCAACTTCGGCATCCACACGAGCGCCGTCCTGCTGGACCCGATCCAGACGTTCGGCACCAACATCATGCTCGAGATCTACAACACCGGCTCCCAGCCGGTGGTCAATCCGCTGGTGTCGGTGGAGATCTTCCGGGCGCCGGCCTTCTCCGATCCCGAGTTCAAGACCCTGGCCCGCAAGCGCCAGCGCCTCTTGGCGACCGCCACGGAACTCTTCAAGAGCCTCGACGAGTCCGCCCCGAAGGACAGCGGGGAGGCGCGCCCCAAGACCCGCATCCTCGTCCGCGGCCAGAGCGCGACGATGGAAAACCGCTCGATCTGCCTGAAGGCCAACGACGACCTGAAGAAGGTGCTGGGCGAGAACATCGCCGTCTGCGGGCACCGCACCATGATCCAGGCGCTGGACGCCGCGCCCAAGGACGCCGACACCCTGATCGTCGACTTTCTGCCCGACCTGCTCGAGCACATGGAGCTGGTGACGCGGATCGCGGACCTGAAGCTGCGCCGGATCATCTTCCGCAAGGCCTCCCGCACCCACGGCTATTTCCTCTCCAGCAACGCGCACGCGCGCCTCGACACCTTCGACGCGATCGGCATCCAAAACTACTGGTACGACGAGCTGACCAAGGAGATCTACCTGCACGTCTACAAGAAGGAGCACGGCTTCTTCGTGCGGGAGGAGCTCAACCGCAAGTTCCAGGAGGCCACGATCCTCGCCTTTTACGGTTCGGCCGTCGGGCTGGAAAAGGTCGACACCGACCGGATCGCGGGGCTGGTCGACCAGCTGGCCTCCTTCATCGGGCCCAACGTCGGGGTGCTGACCGGCGGGGGCGGCGGGGTGATGCGCCTGGCGACCGACCAGGCGCGCAGCAAGGGCGCCCTGACCGGCGCCTGCTTCCTCGAGCTCGAGGCCCAGCCCCCGGAGCTCGGCGTCGACTTCTTCAACACCTTCCAGGAATCCTCCCGGCATTTCCGGCAGAAGTGGTTTGAAGTCGCCGATTTTTGCATCTTCAACGTGGGGGGCGTCGGCACCCTCGAGGAGATCGGCATCGAGCTCTGCAACCTGAAGCTGGGCATCCGGCCGAGGATCCCCTACGTCTTCTTCAACTCGAAGTACTGGGGGGACCTGCGGCGCCAGGTGAAGGAGATGATCCGCACCGGCCGGGCGCCGGCCTGGATGGCCGACTACATCCTCTTCTCCGACGACCCCGCCGAGGTCGTGGCGTTCTACAGGAAGAAGCTCCAGGTCCTTTGAAACCGGAAGCACTCCCAGGGACGGTACTCGTGGTCGGAGCCGGCGGCAGGGAGCACGCGCTCGTCAGGGCGCTCGCGTCCTCCCCGGCGCGCCCCAGGGTCATCTGCGCGCCCGGCAACGCCGGGATCGCCGCGGAGGCCGCGTGCTTCCCCGTC
>CAZWMF010000584.1:0-2844 GCA_964634535.1 uncultured Opitutaceae bacterium
TAGGTGAGAATGTCGTTCACATCGACGGCCCCGATGTCATCGATGAAATCCTTCGTCACGACCGTGATCGGGGTGGCGATGTCGTCCAAATTGGTGCTGATGCGGCTGCCGGCCAGCGTATTGCGGGCGCGATAGCCGGTGTCCTGGGTCGCGGTGACCTCGAAGGGCGTCAGCACGATGGTCTGGTCCGCGCCGGCGGCGACCGGCTCGGCATTGGCGGCCGGGGCCGCACCGCTCGGGCCGGTTGGCGCCGGCGTCGACGGGGAATTCGCAACTTGCGCAAAGCCCGAGGTCAGCAAGACGGAAAACGCTACCGCGGATAGGAGGCGCCGCGTAGTCGGGGGTAGGCAGACGGATGGCATGGCGGGTGTTCGGTTAGGTGTTGGGGGATTTCGAAGCCGATCGGTAGACAACTGGGCTTGCCCGGATCAACCGGGCAAAGTTGGGGGCATAATGCTGGGAATCAGGGGTAGAACGCGCATTTCTTGGGTCAGTGAGATTTCCGTGTCAACAGTTTTTTGTTCTGTAAAACATTTTCTTTTTCGGAGCTGCATATGCGAATCCTACGCATCGCGTCATACTTTGAGTTCAACCGTTTTAGATCCCGGAGCGACCGCGTGCGTGCTCGCCGGAGCCGAAGGCCATCGCACGTGGACCCGCACGGGCGGGTTTGCATCGGCAAAACCGAAAAAGCAGGCGGCCGACGATTGCGTCGCATATCCGGTTCCGGCATAAACCTCGCTAATACAAACGGTTCCGTCGACGAACTCCATCGCGACCCGCGCGCCGACGGCGGTCGGATTGCCCGGCGGCCCGCGCAGGACGACCCGGATCGAGTTCCGATCGGCCTCGGCGCCATTGCGAAAGGCGAGCGTGGTGGCCTGGTTGCGGGTGACGAGAAAATCGGGCCGGCCATCCCCATCGAGATCGGCCACGGCCAGGGCCTTCGCGTCGCCGGGCACGATTAGCCCGCTCGCGTCGGGCGGCACGGGCGAAAACCCTCCGCGACCGTCGCCGCGCAGCAGCTGGCCTAGTCCGCCGTCGAAGCGGCCGACGGACGGAATCGGGGCAAATGAGTTCTGCACCGCGAAAATGTCGGCATTGCCGTCGCCGTCGAAATCACCGGCGGCCAGCCCCTGGATCGGGGAAATTTGCGCGATGCGCGGCAGCGGTTCGAAGCGGAAGGTTCCATCCGGCTGGCTCAGGAAAACGCCGCTCCGCAACTCGGTGGCGGTGAACCGGCGCGCCGCGGCCAGCCGGTCCTCGCCCAGAATATCGCCCAGGGTGGCCCGCGCAAAATCGTCGTTGTGGCGGTACCGCCGCAAGATGGACGGGATCGACCCGCCGAGCTCCCGCCGGGTTCGCCAGGGATAGAGCCGACCGCCCTCGTAGCAGGCCTCGATCAACTGGGCCCCGCCGTCCCCGGTGAAATCATCGTAAAAGAGCAACGCCGGTTGCGCGACGCTCGCCCGGTAGGGCGTGTTCAAGCCAACGTTCCCGACCACGTAGTCGAGCCGGCCGTCCCGGTTGAAATCGGCCGCGGCGATCGCGGTCCACCAGCCGGTGCCGGCGGCCGCGAAGCCCGACCGCTCGGTCCAGTCGTCGAAACCCCGACCCTGGCGGTTGTGAAAGTATTTCACGTGCCCCCATTCGAGCGTCAGCAGCAGGTCGGGCCAGCCGTCCCCGTCGACATCGCTCCAGAGCGCCGAGGTGACCAGGCCGACATTGCGCAAGCCCGGGGCCAGGGCGTCGGTCACATCCTCGAATCGGCCGCCCCGGTTGGCCAAGAGCGCGCTCGGCGGCGGCAGGGGATACTGCCCGGGCAACACGCGTGCGCCGATGAACAAGTCGAGCCGGCCATCGCGGTCGAAATCGGCCGCCACCGCGGCGCCCGCGCTGATCGACAAGGGAGGCAGGGCGTCCTCGGACGCCGGCCGGTATCGACCGTGGCCGTCGTTGAGGTACAAACGCGGCTGATATTCGGGGGCACCGGCAAGCAGACTGTTGCCTCCCTTGGTGATCAGCAGGTCGGCATGTCCCTCCCCCGTGGCGTCGAAAAGCAGCAGCGGGCCGTCGCTCACCGGGCCCTCGGTGGCGAGCACCGACGCATCCGCGGCGATGAATCGGCCGGTCGGACCGGCCAACAAAATGCGGGCGGGATCCCGGGGCGTGCCGCCCAGGACCACGTCGTCCCGGCCGTCGCCATCGACGTCGCCCACCGCGATGGCGGGTCCGATCCGGTTCAACCGCTTCGGCAGGAGCGGTTGCTCGACCAACTCGTCCACGATCGTCTCGCGGGAGCGGATTGAAAAACTGAACTCCCGGCTGACGTCGGAAAAACTTCCCCGGGGCGGAAGCGGCGGCGGGAACGGGCGAACGGGCGCCGCCGGTTCGGTGATCGTGAAGCGCCGGTCGACGGGCAGGTTCTCGAAAACCTGCTCGTGGCCGCTGGGCCAGGCCACCCGGAGGCGCCGGACGACGGCATCCTCGCCCAGGCCGAAATGGAGGATCGGCTCGGAACTCGACACCACCCCGCGCGCGAGCACCAAGGTCCGTACTTGAATCCCCGACGCCGTTTCAATCCGCACGGTCGCGCCCACCCCAAAGCGGTTCGACCGGGTGCCGCGCAGGGCGAGGGTGATCCGGTGCCCAGTGTCGCCGACATTGCGCAGCACCGTCACGCCCTGCTGGAAATTCGTATAGACCAGGTCGAGATTGCCGTCGCCATCCAGGTCGCCGAACGCGGCGCCAAAACTCACCCCGCGCCGGTCGAGGCCCCAGGCCGCGCTCACGTCCTCGAAGCGCAGGTCGCCGAGATTGCGGAAGGCCAGGTGGCGCTCCGCC
>CAZWMF010000585.1:0-2834 GCA_964634535.1 uncultured Opitutaceae bacterium
GGATGCCGTGGCCGCACGCCAACACCGACGGATCGAGCATGGCGAGTGCGGCAAGTTTCTTCATGGTCATAGAGTTTGGGTCGACCGAACATCCCGGGGCGACGGTGGCCACCCACTTGGATATTGATTCAACCGTCAGATTAGTTGCCGGTCGGCGCAATTCCTTACAGGCCATCCGACACCGGTCGAACCTACCCCGAAACCGCCGACGTGGGTCAGGCGTTTGCCGGCTCACCCAGGGCCCCGGCCACGGCCGCGCAAACGATCCGGCCGTCGCGCGTATTTACCCCCTTTGCCAAACCGGGATCATCGACCAGAGCCGCCGGCAAACCCTGGGAAACGATACGCGTCACGTAAGGCTCGGTCGCCTGGGTGAGACCGAGCGTGGAGGTTCGGCCCACCAAGGCGGGCATATTCGGCACCGCATAGTGGATGACCCCGTGGCGGGCGTAGACCGGATGCTCGTGCGAGGTCGGCCGGATGCCTTCGATACAGCCGCCTTGGTCGATCGCGATGTCCACGATCACGCTGCCCGGCCGCATGCGGGCGACCATCCCGTCCAACACCACGGTGGGCGCCTTGGCCGCCGGAATGAGCACGGCCCCGATCAACAGATCCGCGTCGGCCACTTGCTTTTCCAAGTTGGCCGGGTTGGACATGAGGGTCACGATCCGGCCGCGGTATTCGGCGTCGAGCGCCTCGAGCTTGCGCGGATCGAGGTCGAGGACGGTGACCCGCGCGCCCATTCCGGCCGCCATCTGCACCGCATGGGCGCCCGAATTGCCCGCCCCGACCACGACGACATGGCCGGCCAGCGTGCCGGGAATACCGCCCAAGAGGACGCCGGACCCACCGTGCTGACTCTGCAGAAAATATGCGCCGATCTGAATCGCGAGCCGGCCGGCGATCTGGGACATGGGCTTGAGCAGCGGGTAGGCGCCGTCGGGGCCCTCCACCGTCTCGTAGGCGATGCCCAGAACCCGCTTCGCGAGCAGGCGCTCGGTCAACTTGGCCCCGGCCGCCAAATGCAGGTAGGTAAACAGCGCCAGATCCGGCCGCAGGTAACGATATTCCGACGCCAAGGGTTCCTTCACCTTGATGACGAGGTCGGCCTTCGCCCACACCGCGGGGGCCGAAGCGACCAGCGTGGCCCCCGCCGCTCGGTACTCCTCGTCGGCAAAGCCGGCCCGGGTACCGGCACCGTGTTGGACGAGCACACTCGCCCCCAACCCGACGCACCGCTGGCAAAGGCTCGGCGTCACCGAAACGCGCGTCTCCCCGATTTTGATCTCCTTGGGCACGCCGATGATCATGCGCGCCACCCTAAATCAGGACAGGACCCGGCGCAACGCCGTACCGTGCCGGCACGGGAATCGTACCCACATCGGTCGAATGGCGAAGATCGCCGTCTGAGTTTGGATACTATCCGTCTTTGCCGGGCTCAATCGTCGGCACTTCGGTGAGGAAACACCCCGGCCAGATTCCACGGCTGCGGCCGTCGGGAAAAACTGCCCGGGCTGACGGCTGGCGTTTTCGGCCGCTTCAGCTTCGCTGAGTCCGTCATGCGCCCGTTTTCACTTATCGTCTCGTGTTCGGAAAATCGCGTCATCGGGAGGGCCGGCCACTTGCCGTGGAGCATTCCGGAGGACACGCAGTTTTTCGACCAACAGACCGCCGGGCAGATCGCCGTCCTCGGACGGATTTGCTTTGAGACTTGGCCGGGGGCCACGCGAGCGGGGCGCCGGCCGGTGGTGGTGACGCGCGACGCGGCGCTCGCCGCCCGCGGCCTGCCGACCGCGCCGTCGTTCGCGGAAGCTCTGGAGCGGGCGGCCGCCCTGACCGGGGACATCTACGTATGCGGCGGCGAGCGGATTTACGCGGAAGCGATCGCCCATCCCGCGGCCGAGCGCCTCTACCTCACCCTCGTCCACGCCCAGGTGGACGGCGATCGACACTTCCCCGACTGGACCCAGGTTTTTCCCCGAGAGATCGCCCGGCGGGAGGGAGCCGACCCGCGTTGGCGCTACACCTTCCTCACGCTGGGTCGACCCTGATCCGCCGAGGTCACGAACCCAGCGAGGATCCCGCGGCCAGGCGGGCGTGGGCCTTCGCCACCTCGCAATATTTCTCGGCCCAGGCGCGCAATCCGCCCATCTCCTTCTCGGTGAGCGGGCGGACCACTTTGGCCGGCGAACCGAACACCATCGAGCCGGGCGGACAAGTGAAGCGCTGCGGCACGAGCGAATTGGCGCCGACGATCGAGCGGGCGCCGATCCGGGCCCCGTCCAGGATCGTCGCGCCCATGCCGATCAGGCACTCGTCCTCGATCGTGCAGGCATGCACGATCGCCGCATGGCCGATCGTGCACCAGGCGCCGATAAACGCGCCGTAGTCGTCGGCCAGGTGGACGATCGCGTTGTCCTGGATGTTCGAACCCTCCCCCACCCGGATTTCCTGAATGTCGCCGCGCAGGACCGCGCCATAGAAGACGCTGCTGCCGGGTCCCAGGACAACGTCGCCATTGATGGTGGCGTTGGCCGCGACAAAGTGGGCTTGGCGGACATCCGGAGTCCTTCCAAGATAGCGGGCGAGGCGTTCGGCGTGGGTCATTTTTCTTTGGTGTAGGGCGATCCCAGGGCTTTCGGGGCAATCGATTTGCCGACGAATCCCGCCAGAATTAGGACGGTCAAAGCATAGGGCAGCGCAAGAATGAACTGCACGGGCACGACGCCGACGATCGGCAGGGCCACGCCCTGGAGGCGGGCCGCGAGGGCGTCGGCCGCGGCGAAAAGGAGGCAGGCCACCAGCGTCGGATACGGCCGCCATTTGCCGAA
>CAZWMF010000586.1:0-2824 GCA_964634535.1 uncultured Opitutaceae bacterium
TACTCAATATTGGGTTCGCTTTATTGCTCTACTGGATACCGCAACTCGACCCCAAGCTGCGGCGCGAATCCGCGGCGAATGAGCGCATCGGTCGAGTCATCGGCATCATGCGGCTGACGCTCACGGCCTTCCTGGCCTTCTTTTCGATCCTGCTGGCCGTCGCCGCGCTGGGTTATCCGATCGCCATCGGCCGCGTCACCGTCGACGCGTCGCTCATCCTCATGGTCGTCCTGGGGAACTATATGGGGACCCTCCGGCCGAACTATTTCATCGGGATAAGGAACCCCTGGACTTTGGAGAACCCCGAGGTATGGCGGCTCACCCACCGGATCGGCGGTCGGGTATTGGTCTTCGGCTCCCTCGTCCTGCTGCTCATGCAATTCGCCCTGACGGAACTGCAACTGACGATAGGCTTCCTCGCGTTTCTGGTGGGCACCGCCATCTGGACGCTCATTTTCTCGTACCGCTGCTATCGGCATTTGGTCCAGTGACGCGGCGCGGCCCGATCTGAACCGCTGCAGCGAATCGGCCGCGATCGCCCGCGTTACGGCTGTTCGGTGCCGCCCGGGCTCCCCGAGTCGGCCATCGCATCGGCGCTTTCCAACCGATCGATCAGGCAGAGCAATGCGCCCCAATGGTAGAACGGGTCGCTCGAGGTCACGTCGTCCCCGGCGCCGGTGATCGCATTGTAGTTTTCGTGCACATGCCCCCGTTCCGACCACTCCAGATTGAATAGGGCGAGGGACTTCTGGGCGAGTTCCCTCCGGGCTAGCGGCTCGTCGTAGTTGCGCAAACCCAGGTAGACTAAATAATTCATCGGTCCCCAGATGCGACCGCGCCAATACTGCTGGTCGGCGAAGGCCGGATCGGATCGGGCGATGGCCGGAATGACCCATCGGCCCCAGAACTCCTTGGGGTTGAGCAGATGCTCCCGGACCATCCGGTCGGCCTGCCGCGGGCTCGCGACTCTGGCCAACAGGGGATAGAAGTTCGTCGGCGAGAGGCGCGGGCTGAACCGTCCGGTATCGAGATTGCGGTTCAAGAAGATCCCGGTCTGCTCATCCCAAAGTTGCCCCAGATGGTCGCCGTAACGTTTGGCCCGCGCTTGCAACTCGGTCGCCTCCGCCCGCCGGCCCAGCTGCTCGGCGATCTCGGCCAGCGCGTTGCAGTCGGCCACATAGAGGCTCGTCATGCCGACATCGGCCAAGTGCATCTTGCCCGTGTCCGGATCGAACGGGGCGTCGTCGTACATCGGGCTATTGTCCAGGCCCGACTCGTATTTGGCGCCCTGCAGCGTGCCCACGGATTCGTCCTCGTTGGGCCCATGTTCGTTGGCGCGATCGGTTCCCAGGACGATGAATCCCTCCTGCTCCCGGTGTTGGTCCCACCAGCGATTCCATCGCAGGAGCGGCGCAAACGTGTCCCGCAGAAACCAATCCTCATGAAACCTCCGATAAAGATTCAAGACGGTGATGCCGCCGACCGGGGGTTCGGACCGATCGAAGGACTTCCAGCCGCCGGACCGGGCAAAGTTGGGGACAAAACCCTCCGGGGTGGCTTCCCGCAGGGTCTCGATCGTGTCGGCATAGGCCAGGTCCCGGTCGCCGGTTGCCGCCAGGGAGGCCGCGAAGAACGTGTCCCAATCGAACAGCACGTAGCCGCCCCAGTCGACCGACCAGGCTCGACTGACCGGCGAAATGACCCGCGCCCGCGACGGGTCGTAATAGGTATCCCAGCCGATGACCGTCTCGATGGCCTGCGCCCCGTCGGTTCGCGTCGGCCGCATTCGCTCCAGAATCTCGCGAATCTGTTCGACCGATCGGGGCCGGCCCGTGCTGACGCCGATCGGTTCGGTCAGCAACGCCGCGAAATAGGGGGTCTGGATCGGCAACGCCGCCGGCGCCTGCTGGGTGCCGGTCCAATAGACGCCCATGCGTCGCGCGGCGTTTTCAAACTCGATATGGTCTCCCACCCAGCGCGCGCTTCCCGGGCGGTTCCAAAGCACGCCGGTCGAAACGACGAACGAGGGAGCGAGACCCGAAGCCGATCCCTGGGGCGTCGCCAACATGACGAGATCTCCGCCGTCCTGGGCCGACTGCAGCAGGAGCGCGTGCCCTTGCCACGACAGATGGATTTCCGAATAGCGGCCGTCCCAGGTATGGGGGCCGGGCACCACCTGCGGTTCGCCGGGATCCCGGCTTCCGATCAGAAAATCGCCCCGGAAGCGCTCGTGGTTGAGAGTCGAATTGTGGTTCAGCCCGACGCGCAGGGTGAACCCCTCGGGCAGGAGAACCTGGGCGGCGACGCTGTGCACATCCCAGGTGTTCCAGCCCTGGGCAAGGCGGGTTTGGACCGCGCCGTATTCGGCCGAGCGGGCCGGGCGGTCGGCTGCCGGCGAACGAGTGTCGCCCGAAGGATCGGCCGCGAGCATCCGCAGGCCCGGCAGCAATGCGGAACCGAACAACAGCAACGAGGCCGATCGTGAACGCATGGGATGCAACCGTTAATAGCGAACCAGGGCGGCTTGTCGATCGAGCGGCCGCCGCTCCTGCGGATATTTGCCAGCCGGGCCAAGGTCAAAATCATATTTTAATCTTAAAAGTTGAGCCGGGCGAATGGGCCCGGCGGCCGGACGTGACAATCTGGCGAACTTGCCGCGCCGCGGCGCCTCGGCGTTTGACCAAGCGGCCGCCCGGTCCATCACTCTCTCGGCCCGCCGGCAGGCGCGGCCAACGCCACGAACTTCCATGATCAACCTCGAATTCCCTCCTCGTATGAAACTCCGGCTGCTCCTGGCCGTGCTCGCCCTCACCACTGCGGCGGC
>CAZWMF010000587.1:0-2200 GCA_964634535.1 uncultured Opitutaceae bacterium
GGCGGAGGTGAGTTGGGCGGTGCAATGGGCCACTCCGAATAGACCGCCCTGTGCCTTCTGCGGCGTATCCGCATAGATCCAATTTGGGCCGATCTCAAAATTTTTGGCGGAATGAAGGCCTGCTTTGAGGATGACGGTGAATTCTGGGCCTGGAGGGTCCGCGGAATATGGCTCCTATGTTCGAGCCGGATTGGCGAGGATCTGAACTAATCGATCGGCGCCCTCCGAGTACGCGATCAGGGTTTGGCTCTCGCCGCTGTGATCGTCGACGATGATTACCGAATCGAAGGCCTCCTCTCCGAAAATGTCCTGCAGCTCAATCCGTTTGGTGCAACCGGAAGAGACAAGGGCTGACAAAAATACGGCGAATAGTAGGCGGCGCGACCGCAGCATTCGAGATGTACCCGGGAACCACGGCCTGGGTTTCAGATATCCTCGGGGATCCGCCAATTCCTTCTTCTGTGAACCGGCTGGCACAACTGGGACGCCGTGGGCACGCGAGGCGTCCGCCGTTCGTCGGGGACCGCCGCAAACGCGCTACGGCCCGTTTCCGGTTCGGTCAACGCCCAGGAGGGGGGTAGGGACGAGGTCGAAACGGTGGGTTGTTGGGCGGCGAGGTCGGGTTTAGGATCGGTCGCGGCCCAGCCCGACGGTTACGGCGCTTCCTTTGCCTCCTGAGACCGGTACTGCTGCAACTGCACTTGCTCACGAAAATAGTCCGTCAAAATCGAGATTTGGCTGGCTGACAGGCTGGATTTAGCCTGGTCAATCACCGTTTGGAGAATCGGCGTCAAGCCGGTGGCTGGATCCGGCGTTTGAATTGGGGCGCCGTGACTACCGAGATATTCGGGCAGGTGGACTCCGGCATACGCTTGTGCGAGCGCTGCAATCTGGTGCGGCGTCAAAGGCAAACCGTCAGCTTCGAATTCTCTCCCGAGATCGACGTTGACTGTTGGGACTTCCGAGGCAGCGGGCGACTGCATGAGCGCATAATTGTCCGAACCGATCAAGTTCGTGATCTGCGCGTCGATCTCGTCTTCGGCTTCGTGCCAGGCGAGCGGCCAATCATGTTCGGGAATGCCGGCTTTTTGCGCCGCATCCACAGCGTCGGACGAAGACTCGGCGCGCTCGGCTAGCAGTTCCCAGAGTCTTGCGACCTTGTCAGGAGGGAGGTTCATGGACGCGACGATGATGTAATTATTGAGCTTACATATCCGGATTTCATGCCTCCGCCAAAGCGGCGCCCATGCGGGATTTCTCAGCATCTTGCTCCAATCGGTCCCAATCGTTTTCGGCTGGCGCGGCACGATCTTAGCGGATGCCGCCGGTCCCTCTGGCTTTGCGCCATTTGCCGTTTTGGGCGTCCCGAGGACGTTCCCCCCAACTGCAAGCGGTGGTTGCGAATCGTCGATCGGTCGGGCGATCCTTTTGATCTCCGATTCCAAGGAGTGAATCTTCGTTCTGGCTTGGATAAATCCGATGACGGCGACGCACCCGCAAATCAATGATGCGAAACTGATTACCCATGGAGCAGAGAGGTGCCGGACACGCTGAACGGATTCCATTCCGCATGATGTCCGCTTCGTCAGGTGGACGTCAAGGAAGGGTCACGGCCAGAGCGAGCGATACAGACGCGAAGCGACCGCCAGCTTCCCGGGCCGCCACAAACCCCGCCACCGCCAGCTCCGGCCCGGTCGACGCCAAAGGGAAAGGGGACGGGGGCGACGGCACCGCGATGAGGTTGGGTGCGGCGGTTGTGTGGCGTCCGCCGGCGTCGCGGGCCACCCCGAGATCCGCCACCGCCCGTCCGGCCCGGTCAGCGTCTCGGGCGGCGGGGGGATGGGGACGAGATTTCCGCGGCTGCGAAAACTCAGCTGGGTGTGGCCGACCCGGTCAAGGCGTGGAAATGGCGCGGGAAACGACTAAACCGCCGGCACCCCGGGCCGCCGCAAAACCCGCCACAGCCCGTTTCAGTCCGGTCGTCGCCGAGGAGGAAGGGGACGGGGGCTGGTCGGGAAGCTGGCTCAATGTGGCTTGGCGTTTTCCGCCCTCCGTTCGTATCGATCAAAGTCAATATGGCGGGGCGAACTGTACGGTTGTCTCCAGATTGGTCTCGACCGGCTGGCCGTCTTTTACTTTAGGGAGAAAACGCCACCGGCTCAGAGCCGCTAGGGCGGCATTCCCGAAAGTCGGATCGGAG
>CAZWMF010000587.1:2210-2818 GCA_964634535.1 uncultured Opitutaceae bacterium
AAATACAATGCCGTTTGGTGCGATCCCTATGGAAATCGTGGCCGTCTCCGGCTTCTTCGACTCATCAAATAGGAATTCAGCTACTGGATCGGGTCCGACCAACGCCTTCGGCGGCGCATCCTTCAGGTTGACAATGTGCCTTTGAACCAGCCGGTCCAATGCAGGTCCGGAGACCTGAGCGGGCGTCTCGGACGTCAAGACTTCGGCGCCTCCTGCGAAAACGTGGATAATAAAAGGGCCTGCTCCCAAATGACCGGCGACCGGCACTTGCGCATCGAGGTCAAGAACCCGGTGCGGGACTAGATCGCCTACCTGTTGGACAAACAGCCTCCGACCGGACTCATGCGATGTGGAATCCAAAACCACAAAGACCCGTTTTAGCGCCGATCCGGATTCGAACTTGGCGCGGAAGTCTACTGATTCTGTGGCGTGCACGAACGGATTGTTTGTTTCAATCATCGCCCAGAGGATATGGACGGAGACGAATACCGGAAAATACTCTGGGGTGTCCCGCAGAAGAAACTCATCGCCGCGGTAGGGCTCCAGCTTTCCATTCTCGGCCACGACCGGTATGTTCTTCCAAACGTCGCGAACCCTTAGCCATTGGT
>CAZWMF010000588.1:0-2809 GCA_964634535.1 uncultured Opitutaceae bacterium
CGCAACTCCGGAGCTTTTCCATTAGACAATTCGCCGTTTCTACAAAACGTTCTGCCGGAACCCAACGCTGAACGGCGCAACCATTATCCGGAGGCATGCAGGCATGAGCACAGTCCGAGTCCTGGTGGGAACGAAGAAAGGGGCGTTTATCCTGACGTCCGATGGCCAGCGCAGTCGGTGGACAGTGGCGGGTCCATTTTTCGCCGGCTGGGAAGTCTACCATCTGAAGGGCTCGCCGGCCGATTCCGACCGGCTCTACGCGTCGCAGTCCAGCGGTTGGTTCGGGCAGGTGATCCAGCGCTCGAACGACGGGGGCCGGACCTGGGAGCCGGTCGGCAACACGTTCGGCTACGACGGCGTGGCCGGCACCCATCAATGGTACGACGGCACCGCCCACCCCTGGGAATTCAAACGCGTCTGGCATCTCGAGCCCTCGCTCACCGATCCGGAGACGGTCTATGCCGGCGTCGAGGACGCGGCGCTCTTTCGTTCGGCGGATGGCGGCCGGACCTGGCACGAACTTTCCGGGTTGCGCCGCCACGGCTCGGGCCCGCGCTGGCAGCCCGGCGCCGGCGGCATGTGCCTGCACACCATCCTGCTCGACCCGGTCAACGCCGGGCGCCTCTATGTGGCGATCTCCGCCGCGGGCGCCTTCCGGTCTGACGACGCCGGCGCCACCTGGCGGCCGATCAACCGCGGCCTGCGCTCGGATTTCATGCCCGATCCAACCGCCGAGGTGGGCCACTGCGTTCACCGGATCGCCATGCATCCGTCCCGTCCCGAGGTGCTCTTCATGCAAAAGCACTGGGATGTCATGCGCAGCGACGACGCCGGGGAGTCCTGGCGCGAGGTCAGCGGCAATCTGCCGAGCGACTTCGGCTTCCCGATCCAGGTTCATGCGCACGAGCCGGAGACCATCTATGTGGTGCCGATCAAGAGCGATTCGGAACACTTTCCGCCCGATGGGCGACTGCGGGTCTACCGCAGCCGCACGGGCGGCAATGACTGGGAGGCTCTCACCGCCGGCCTGCCGCAGCAGGATTGCTTCGTCAACGTGCTGCGCGATGCCATGGCGGTCGACGCGCTCGACGCCTGCGGCGTGTATTTTGGCACGACGGGCGGACAGGTGTACGCCTCGGCCAATTCCGGCGACACCTGGTCGCCGATCGTGCGCGACCTGCCGGCCGTCCTGTCCGTCGAAGTGCAGACGCTGCCATGATCCGGGTGATCCTACCCTTTCACCTGCGCAACCTGGCCGGAGTCGATGGCGCCCTGGCCCTTGAGGTGGCGCCGGTCGCGACCGCCCGCACGGTGGTCGATGCGATCGAAGCGGCCTATCCGATGCTCCGGGGGACGATTCGCGATCCGCTCACCCGGCGGCGGCGCGCGTTTGTGCGCTTCTTTGCCTGCGGGACGGACGTCTCCCACGACGTCGAGGATGCGCCCTTGCCCGAGGCGATCGCACTCGGCCGGGAGCCGTTCCTGATCGTGGGGGCGATCGCCGGCGGCTGACGTCGCCGCCCGCCCCTAAATTGGCCGGAGGAGCGGGCTCACGGCGGAATTGGCGGGGTCGCGTCCGACGGCGATCGCTTGACGCCCGATTCGGCGCCCAAGCCGGATCCTCGGCCGGATTTTCATGCATTATCCAAGCTGATAGCGGACGACCGGCCGCTCCCTATGGGTTGCAAACCGGATCCGCTCATTCCGATCTTAAGGCAATTGTCGGACTGATGCGGGACGTCCGTCGAGCGGGCAGCCAGCAGGCGAAGAGAGCGACCGATGCGAGGAACAGCGCCGCGCCCACGACCACCCAGGGATCCCTTCCCGGCAGGACGGGAATCATCCGGCCGAGAATCATCGTCAGGGAAAACGCCGTTGCGAGGCCGATCGAGGCCCCCAGCACCGCCAGCTGGATCCCGTTTCTCAAGAAGAGCCAGACGATGCCGCCCGGCTCCGCGCCGAGCGCCATGCGGACGCCGATTTCCCGCTTCCGCTCCGATGCGAGGTTCGCCACCACACCGTAGACCCCCACGGCCGAGAGCAGCAGGCCGAGCCCCGCGATGAGCGTCAGCACCTTCCGCAGAAAGTTGAAATAGGACAGTTCGCCCGCCATTTCCTCCTCAACCGTGGCCAATTGGCTGACCGCGAGGTCGGGGGCCAGCAGGCTGATCGCCTTGCGCACCGCTTCCTTGTACGACGCCGACGGGCCGGACGTGCGGACACTGAAAGTGATAAACCGATGATTGTTTTGCGCCCAGGGCACCATGAACTTCATTTTGCTCCCGTTCGGATTGTAAAATTCGCCGGCGCCCTCGAAGTCCCGAACGACGCCGACCACCTCGGCCCAACCGGGATTGGCGGGGCCTTGGGCCGTCCCCGCTTCGTCGCCCGTCCTAATGCGTTTTCCGATCGGGTCCTCGCCCGGCCACCACGTCTTCGCCATCGCCTCATCGACCATCACCACCGCGGCGGAGCCGGGCCGGTCCGAGTCCCGGAACTCGCGGCCCCGCACGAGGCGCAGGCCGTAGACCTTCAGGAAGCCCGGACTCACTGGCGAATAGCCCGCATGGAGTTCTTTGCCCGCCTCCGGAACCGGCTGGCCCTCGACTCGGTAAGCCGTGGGCCGGAAGCCGCCCACCGGCGAGTCAATGGATAGGGCGGCCGCCTCGACGCCGGGCAGCGCGGCCAGGCTGGCCTGCATCCGCTCGCTGAACGCCAGCGAGCGGGGATCGCGCTGCTCGCCGTAGTGGTCATGGTCCAGTTCGATAAATTCGAGGATCTCGTGGGTCGTGTCCCAGCCGAGGTCGCG
>CAZWMF010000589.1:0-2806 GCA_964634535.1 uncultured Opitutaceae bacterium
ATTGGGCATGAACGTCTCCAATTGGTAGATGCTGGCCGCCGCCATGTCTGTCTCTCCTTGCCGCGACGCTAGACGCACGCCAGCGCGAGCGCGCCATTTCCGCGCGCCCCGGCCGCCGGCCGCCGCCTCCGATCGCGCTTGCCGGTGCCATCGCAACCGGTGCAGACCGTCGTACCGAACGACGGTTTATTGGTGACGCCGCTGCCCCCGCAGAAACCGCAGCGGTTGTCGGACAGCTCGGCCGGTTCGGCTCTGGGCGCCGCGACGACTTCGGCCGCGACGACTTCGGCCGCGACGACTTCGGCGGCCGGCGCCTTCCGGGTACGGTACCGACCGTGCCCCACCCGCTCGCAACAGTCATGCGCCCGCTCGCGGATCGCCGCGGAGACGCTGCCATAGTTCGGCTCCGAGAGCGTCTTGCCAACGACGGCCACGATATCGGAGACGCCCCACTCGTCAAGATCCGCCATGGATTGGATCGCGCCGCGCACGAGGTCCATAAGCGTCGGCTCAGCGGCCTTAGCGCGCATGCCCCTGCGCTTGGCGCAACATGGCGGGCAATAGCGCGTTCCGTTTTTGCCGATCCGCAACTCGGCCCCGCAGAATCGGCAGGCTCCGGCCGCCTGCGCAGCGGCCTGCTCGCCGTCGCAGGGGCGGCCGCCCGCACCGGATTCGTCCGATTGGCCGCACGGTTCCGCGGTTGGCCCGTCGATCGCGCTCCCCTCGTCCGCCCAGCCGAGCTCGAATCCGCCAACTCCAAAGACCGGCCGCGCTTCCAGCCATTCCGCGTAGCGCAGCAGGAACCGCGACGCCGCCCGGAACCCAGTCGGGCAATTCATCGAGCGACGCTCGCCGTCAACAATAATCACAGCATCAATGCAGGTCATCTCCTTAGCCTTTCCTCCGCCGCTTTCACTGCGGCTTCCGCTTCCTCCCAGGACCGGCAGATCACGATCCGCCCGGCCTCGTGCAGCGCGGCCTGCGCATCGCTCGGCTTACCGGTCCTGCTCTTCATCTCAATCCCCAACCAGAATCCCAAAGGCCATGTGCCATCCATACGCGCGACCAGCAAATCGGGAACCCCGGCGTGCGTCCCGGACTTCATATCGCGAGGCACGAACCTGGCCCCGCACCCCGGGCACGCGCAGCGGCTCCGGGTCTTGTTGACCGTCAGGACCGTGTAGCCGCGCCGCAGAAGGCCGTCGTAGACGGCCTTCTGAATCTGCGCCTCGCTTGGTTCCGGCGGCGCGACCTTGACCGCCGTTCGTTTCGACGCCGCGCACCGCGCCATAAGGTCAGCATATTCGGACTCGGTAAGGCACAGGGAAGGCATCAGCGCACCGGCCGCCGTATCCCCATCACGACGTAGCCCGACGAAATGCCGAACTGGCCGCCTGGAACGATATAAACGATCCATGTCGCATCCGTCCATTCGATGCCGGTCGTCTCACCCACGATCTGCCTCCTCCGCGAACGGGTCGTTCGCGTCCGCCTTCCGAATCCGATAATCCGGCGAGACTATCTCAATCCACGTCGCGCCCGCAAGCAGCCGGCTCATGAATCGCGCCCCATATACGCGCCGCAAATCGATCGGAGCCCGGCCGTCTTCGCGCTTGACGTTCGTCGTCGCGCAGGTGCACAGCCCGGCCAGCCGGCGATGGTCGACAATCTTGAGCATCTGCTCGCGCGCCCAGTTGCCGCGCTCGTCGCATTTGACGTCATGGCCCCCGAGCTCGTCAATGCAAAGGATGTCTGGCTCGACCGCGAACCACTGGAACACTTCCTCCGCCGTCACCAGGCCGTCGCCGCCAAACGTCGCCCGGATGGCATCCAGGATGCGGCTTGCCGTCGCGATGCGGAACCGGTAGCCGCGCCGGATTACCGCGCAGCCCACGGCGCACATCAGGTACGTTTTGCCGGTGCCCGTGCCTGGAAAGTCCTTCGTCTCGCCACTGTAGAAGAGCAGGCCGCGCTCCCAGCCGCGCTCGAATGAGCCCGCAAGCTTGGCGGCAGCGCGGATCGCGCGGCCGTTCCCGTCGGAGACGACCAGCGGCCGGCCGCGCTCGTCGGCGTCGAGGCTCGCGGTGCGGTAGGCGTCCGGGATCCCGGACGCCTCCATGCGCTGAAAAAACCGCGACTGCGCCACCAGCCGCCGGCGCTCCTCGGCGTTGTCCTCCTCGCGCCTGCGGTCCTCCGCCTCGATAATCGCCCGCCCCTCCGGCGTGGCCATCAGCTCCGCTCGGCGACGATGTCCCTCCACGACGCGCGCCGCCCAGATCGAGCCGGACCTGGCCGCGCCTTCGATAACGCTCGCCAGCGGCCGCGGCGCCTCACATTGCCGCATAGGGCCTGCCGGTGTCGGGGTTGATTCGCTCATTTCGGTTGCCATTGCTCTGCCTTTCTCGGAACTGCTGATTCATTCGCACATAATTGCGAAACGCGGCCGTCCAACTTACAACCTTGGTGTTTGCCTTCGTAGCCGTCCATCCACGCATCTCCGCATAGTCGAAAAACTGATCGGCGAGCTCGGGGCGCCCGTATTCAGCGGCATACTTTCGGACCGCGTCGATGCTGGGCGGGCCGCCGGCCATCGAACCCGACTTCGCTGCGTTGGGCGGCGGCTTTTCGACTTCACCCGACCGGGCCACCTCGGGCTCGCCGGCGCATTCGCTAATGGACGGTTCTATGGACGGTTCTATGGACGGTTCAGGACGGTTAAGACACGCGGGTTCCTTACTATGCGCAGTGTCAGAAATGTCCGGTTTTATGTCAGAAATGTCCGGTTTTACGGGCGAAAATGTCCGGT
>CAZWMF010000590.1:0-2805 GCA_964634535.1 uncultured Opitutaceae bacterium
CTGGCCGCCCCGCCCAAGATCCGATCTCTCGCGGCAAACGGCGTCGCGACTCGGTCGATGGCGACCGAGCCCACGATCAATGCGGCGCCGGCGCTCATTCGGTCACCCCCAGGTTTGTCGTGAGCAGAAGCTCGTCGTCGATTTCGATGTTGAGCGAATAGTCGCCCGGCTGGGCAAACGTCAGATTATGGATTTCGTTGATCAAGTTGATGCGATGCAAAGGACTCAAGGAGTCGAACGGTCGCTCGATCAGCGGTTTCATCGAGGTGTGATCGAGACCGATGGAAATGCGCATTTTGTGGGTGCCCGGCGCACAATCGGTCAAGGAAAGAAACCAAACCATCCGCGGATGGGTCACCGGAAAGCGGGGGGATTTGATATTGGAAAAAATGCCCAGGATCGTGTGCTTGCCCGAACTCGGATCGATGTGCGCCGCATCGCAGGTGAGCCAGGCGAGCAGTTGGGGCTTGGAATGCACGCCGGGAGTTGGTAGCCCCGGAACCCCCGGAGCAAACTTTTTCAAAACCACCCCATGACGGCCATTCGCCAGATCCTCTCGCCCATCCTGGACGCCTTTCCCGGAGTCCCGCCCTGGGTCGTCGCCGTGGCCCTCGCCTTGGTCGGCGCCGCCCTGCTCTGGCTCGCCTCGCGCCTCGCCAAGTGGATCTTCGTCCTGGCCGCCCTGGCGGTTCTGGCCGCCGGCCTCGTGGTCGCCATCCGCCTCGCGCTGGGTCGCTAGCCCCCCCCGTCTCTCCCCGCCACTTCCACCCGCCGCCCGCCGGTCGCGACTCCGGTTGAATTGAATTAGGCCCTGCGGGGGCGTAGCGAAGCTGCATCAAACCCCGCGGGTCCCGCCTTCGCCTCCGGCTTCGGCGCGGCAACGCCCGCCTACGCCTCCGGCTACGGCGCGGCCACGACCGACTGCGCGGCCCGCTTCACGGCGCCGACCACTCGGGCCGGCTTGGCGTTCATCCGGGCATTGCGCAGCGAGCCCCCGCCGGGCCCATTTCAACTTAACCCGAGTCGCGACCGGCCGGCCTCTCACTTGACTACCGGTCCCTCCCCCGGTTAATCCAATCGGATGAAGTATATCTTCGTGACGGGGGGTGTGGTTTCCTCCCTGGGCAAGGGGCTGACGGCGGCGGCTCTCGGGGCGCTCCTGGAAATGCGCGGACTGCGCGTGCGCATCCAGAAGTTCGACCCGTATCTCAACGTCGACCCGGGCACGATGAGTCCATTCCAGCACGGCGAGGTCTACGTGCTCGAGGACGGCGCGGAGACCGACTTGGACCTCGGGCACTACGAGCGTTTCACCAGCGGCAAGCTCTCCCGGATGAACAGCCTAAGTTCCGGCCAAATTTACGAGAGCGTCATCCAAAAGGAACGCCGCGGAGATTATTTGGGCAAGACCGTTCAGGTGATCCCGCACGTCACGAACGAGATCAAGGAGCGCATCTCGGCCGGCGGCAAGGACGTCGATTTGCTGATCACCGAGATCGGCGGCACGACCGGGGACATCGAAGGGCTCCCCTTCCTTGAGGCCATGCGGCAATTTGCCCATGAAGCCGGGCCGGACGACGTCATTTTCATTCACGTCACCCTGGTCCCATACCTGGCGGCCGCGGGCGAACTCAAGACCAAGCCCACCCAACAATCCGTGGCCAAGCTGCGCGAGATCGGCATCCAGCCCGACGTGCTGGTCTGCCGGTGCGACCATCCGCTCGACCACGACCTGCGGGACAAACTGAGCCTGTTCTGCAATGTGCCGGTGAAGGCGGTGATCGAGTGCCGCGACGTCGACCATTCGATATACGAGCTGCCCCTGGCCCTGCATCGCGAGGGCATGGACGAACTCGTCCTGCAACTGCTCGCCCTGAAGTGCCCGCCGCCCAAACACAACGTCTGGACGGAAATCGTCCGCCGCCTCCTGTCGCCCCGGCACGCGGTCACGATCGGCGTCGTAGGCAAGTACATCGAATTGCAGGACGCCTACAAATCGGTCTACGAGTCGATCACCCACGCCGGCATCGCCAACAATTGCCGCGTAGACGTGCGGCGGATCGACGCCGAAGACCTGGAGAAGCCGGGCGGGCGCCGCCTGTTGAAGGGTTTGGACGGCATCCTGGTGCCGGGCGGATTCGGCGACCGCGGCACCGAAGGCAAGATCGCCGCGGCGCGTTGGGCGCGCGAACGCAAGGTGCCCTATTACGGGCTCTGCCTCGGCTTGCAGATCGCGGTGATCGAGTTCGCCCGCAACGTGCTCGGCCTCAGCCGGGCCAACAGCACGGAATTCGATCCGTCCACGCCCGAACCGCTGATCAACATGATGGAGGATCAGAAGAAGATCATCGACAAAGGGGCGACCATGCGGCTGGGCAGCTACGAATGCGCGCTCACCCCCGGCACCCGGGCCGGCCGGGCCTATGCCGTCCCGAGCGTGCGCGAGCGGCATCGCCACCGCTACGAGGTGAACAACGACTATGTGGCCCGCCTGCAGCAGGCCGGGATGACCATCAGCGGACGGAATCCGCGCCGCAACCTGGTGGAGATCATCGAGCTCAAGGATCACCCCTGGTTTCTCGGCGTGCAGTTTCATCCGGAATTCCAATCCAAGCCCGACCGCGCGCATCCCCTCTTCGCGGCTTTCGTTGCGGCCGCGATCAAGCACCGCCACGGTCGAAAATCCGCCTCCGCATGATCTACGCGCCCGGCCGGCTTCTCCTCATCGCCGGACCCTGTTCGCTCGAATCCGAGGCGGTGTGTCGAGCCGTCGCCGCTCATTTGGTTGAGTTCGCCCGAGCCCAT
>CAZWMF010000591.1:0-2801 GCA_964634535.1 uncultured Opitutaceae bacterium
CACCCGATGGCGGTCGAATCTGTGGCCTGGATCGCGGAATTTAAGAATGTCGTGGCCCTGCCGCCGCTCCTGCTCGCCTGGGACGCCTGGATCGGCTCCGACGGGGTCCGGGGCTCCTCGCAGCTCCGGGCGCTCGGCTGGTTCGCGATCGCGATCCTTTGCAAGAGCTCGGTCGTGATGTTTCCGGTGGCGCTGTTGGTGTTCGTCTGGTGGCGCGACGGGCGGATCGGCCGGAAAGACGTCATCCGGACCGCGCCATTTTTCCTGCTGGCTCTCGTCCTGGGCCTGGTGACGCTCTGGTTCCAATGGCACCGGGCGATGGGCCGGTCTCCGGAGACGCAAGACTGGGCCGCGCGCTGGGGCCAGGCCGGCTGGTGTATCCTCGCATACGCGCGCAATCTCGTCGTCCCAGTCGATCTGGCGCCGGTCTACGGTCCGACGTATACCGGGCTCCCCGTCGTCCCCTGGCTGGTGGTGGCTGCGGTTCTGGCTGTCGGTTGGCGGTACCGTCGCGGCTGGGGTCGATCCCTGCTGTTTGGATCGGGCTGGTTTCTCCTCAACTTGGTTCCGGTCATCGGCGTGATCCCGATCGCCTATCTGCGGGTGGGGCCTCGGGCTGATCACCTGGCCTATTTGGCGCTGGCGGGCGGAGTGGGCGGGGCCGCGGCCGTGTTCAGCGCGGCCTGGGAGCGTTGGGCGGGCGGCCGGGGTTTGTCGCGGGCCGTCTTGGTCAGCGGGGCGGTCGCCATTGTTGCGCTCCTGGCCGCCGGCAGCCGGGCCTACGCGTCGGCCTTTCGCAGCGGAGAGGCCTTGTGGACGCTCGCCGTCGCGCGGCAACCCCAGGCCTGGCTGGCCCGCAACAACCTCGGGCGGGTTTGGCTCTTGGAAGGTCAGCCCGAAGCGGCGCTCACCGAATTCACCGCAGCCGCTCGCTTGGAGCCGGACTCGGCCGAGGTGCGCGCGAACCGGGGCGACGCCCTCGACCGCCTGGGCCGCCACGCCGAAGCGCTGGCGTGCTTCCAAGAGGCGGTGAGGCTGGCTCCGGCTTTGGCGGGGGCTCGCTACGACCTGGGCCGGGCCTTGCTCGTATCCGGCCGGCCGGGGGAGGCCGCCGCCCAGTTGCAGGCAGCCGTGCGCCTCGACCCCGGCCATGCGGCCGCGCACAATAACCTGGGCTTGGCGCTCGCCCGGTTGGGCCGTCCCGAGGACGCGATCGCCGAGTTCCGGACGGCCTTGGCGCTGGATCCGGCCAGGCCCGAAGCGCATGTCAATTTGGGCAACGCCTGGTTTCGCGAGGGTCGAGTCGACGAAGCGGCGAACGAATACGAGGCCGCGGTCCGGCTCGACCCCGGCTACGCCGCCGCGCGGCGCAACCTGGCCGTGGCCCGCGAGGTCCTCGCGCGAGCGCGCGCGACGTCCGCCGGACCCGCGGCCGCCGGCCCATGACGTCGCCGGATCTCCAATCGGTCGCGCCCCGGCTTCGGTGGCGCGCAGGCCTTGAATTCGCCATCTTGGTGGCCGCGATCCTCGCGGCCTATGGACCGGTGTACCGGGCGGGCTTCATTTGGGACGACGAAGCCCATGTCACCCGGCCCGATTTGCGTCCGCTGCACGGTCTGCTTCGCATCTGGACCCGGATCGGCGCGACTCAACAGTATTACCCGGCCCTGCACAGCGCGTTTTGGGTGGAACACCGCCTTTGGGGCGATGCCGCGCTGGGCTACCACCTGGTGAACGTGGGCTGGCATGTCCTCGGCGCCGTGCTCTTTGTCCTTGTCTTGCGCCGGCTGCAGGTGCCGGGCGCGCTTCTGGGCGGCTTCCTCTTCGGCCTGCATCCGGTCGGGGTTGAATCGGTCGCGTGGATTTCCGAACAGAAGAACACCTTGTCCACCGTGTTCTTCCTCGGGGCGGTCCTGGTCTATCTGCGCTTTGACGAGCGGCGCCGCCTGGGCGCCTACGCCGGTGCCCTGGCGCTCTTCGGCCTCGCCGTGCTCACGAAGACCGTCACGGCGACCCTTCCGGCCGTGCTGCTCGTGATCCTCTGGTGGCGGCGCGGCCGCTTGGACTTTAGACGGGACGTCCGGCCGCTCCTGCCGTGGTTCGGTTTTGCGCTGGTCGGCGGACTGACCACCGCCTGGGTCGAGGGCCGGTTCATCGGCGCCAAAGGCGCTCACTTCGATTTGAGCCTGATGCAGCGCGTCCTGGTGGCGGGCCGCGCGGTGGTCTTTTACCTGGCCAAACTCGCCTGGCCGACGGACTTGATGTTCTTCTATCCCCGGTGGCATCCCGATCCGGGATTGGCTTGGCAGTATCTTTTCCCAGTCGGGGTGATCGCGGGACTGGTTTTCCTTTTCCAAATCCGCCGGCGCACGCGCGCCCCCTTGGCGGCGGCCTTGGGCTTTGTCGGGATGCTGTTTCCCGCCCTCGGGTTTTTCAATGTCTACCCCTTTGTCTTCTCGTATGTCGCCGATCACTTCCAATATCTCGCCAGCCTGAGCGCGTTCGCCCTGGCGGCCGCTGGCGTGGCGACCCTGGGGCGGCGCCTGGCGGGCGGGGCCCGCCTGGTTTTTGGGGGGCTGGGCTTGGCGATGCTCGCGCTCCTCGCCGCGGCCACCTGGCGGCAGGCGAGCACCTATGGCACGTTGGAGACGCTTTATCGGGTGACGCTCGCCCGCAATCCCGAGGCCTGGCTCGCCCACGACAATCTGGGCGTCATCCTGGCCGCCACCGGTCGGTTGGACGAGGCCATCCCCCATTACGAGCAGGCGCTGCGCCTCAATCCGGACTATCCGGAAACCTAT
>CAZWMF010000592.1:0-2529 GCA_964634535.1 uncultured Opitutaceae bacterium
CGGCATTCGGCAAGAAGTACAGATGGAACCATGTCCCGTTCTGCTTGAAGCAGACCTCCAGAACCTCATGGCCCTCGAAACTCAGCGTCCGGCAGCCCGACACATGCATCCGCCCAAAATCCACCGGCAGAACCGCGGTGTCCAACGGCAGCCGGTTGCTCGCAATCCACGCCTGCAAGGTCGGATCGGGATCCTCCTTATGTCCAGGGACGCTCAAATCCGCGATGGCATACCGCGCAAACGCAGCCGCATTCACGCCGGGACTGGGACGCCGCCAAAGCGCAACCCCGCCGATGACCAAAGCAAGGCAAGCCGCCAGCCCAAGCCAAACGGGCCAATACCGTACTCGGGGACTCACGACACTCTCTCCCCGCTGACTCAACCGTCCCCCGGCCAGAATCGCCTCCCGCAAGCCGGCCGGTACCGGCGTTTCCCTTAGCTTGGCGGCAAACGACCGATCAAACGCCATGGACCGATCAAACCACGCGCCCAATTGCGGATCGCGACGGGCCTGATCCAGGGCCTCGCCAAACGTTGGATCGGCGGCGTCGCTGCCCGCCGGTCGATAACCTCCCAAAATGAACTTTGCCTCGTCGTTGGTCATGGTGAGCGTCCTCCCGCCGCCCTAAATGGTATGATTCGTCCGCCCTCCGCCGCGGATGCCAGCCGCGTGCGCAACTGCGCTTTGCCCCGCGAAATCCTCGACATCACTGTTCCAATCGGAACGCCGAGCGCCTCTGCGATCTCCTGGTACGAAAGCTCCTCGAGATAAAATAGACTGAGGGGTGCCCGGAACACCTCGTCCACCTCCTGAAGCACGGTCAAGGCGGTCGCCGCATCGCATTTGGATGCCCGGTCGACGTCTTCCGAGGTCAATTCGGCCTCGCCCGCCGCCAAAGTCTCCCACGAGGAGGTCCGGGCCGATCGCCGCCGGCTCCGGAGGAATTCCCGATAAAGCGTCGTAAACAGCCAGGACTTCGCCGCGGCGGTGTCCTTAAGGGTATCGCCCTTGGTCGCCCAAATGAAGAACGTCTGTTGAACCAAATCGGCCGCATCCGCGCCGCTGCGCGCCAAGCTGAGCGCAAAGCGGTGAAGCGACGCGTAATGGGCGTCGACCAGGCGGACGAAATTATCCGGGTTCATCCTCGTGTGAGTAAGAGCCGTCAACCAGGCAGACTATTCCCGAGCTATCGGACGCTTTGGTTCTGTCTCTCCGGAAGTAAGAGACTGCTGATCAAAACCTTCCGCGCTCTCAACGATAAATTTAGGCCGTTCGCGAACCTCGTCGTAGATCCGACCGATGTACTCGCCGAGGATGCCTACGCTGATCAGTTGGATGCCTCCCAAAAACGATATCAGAATCACCAGCGTCGGATTACCCCACAAGATATTCCACCCCATAAGCTTGTAGAATAAGTAGATCGCCATTAACAGGAACGATCCACCGGCGATCGTGAAGCCCATGAACGTGCTGAGGCGCAGCGTGTACGTGGAGAAACAGTAAATGCCGTTGAACCCGATTCGAAGCGACCCAAAGAACCGGTTGTAATGGGTGTCGCCGGCCAGGCGAGGCGGCCGATCGAATGGAATCTGACATTGCTTGAAACCCACCAGCGCCACCAAGCCCCGAAGGAAGCCATGGCATTCCTTGAGGCGCACAACCTCGTTGACCACGCGCCGGGACATGAGCCGAAAATCGCCCGTGTCCGGCGGAATGGGCACCTCGGCGATTTTTCGGATCACCCGGTAGCCGAGCGCTGCCACGATCTTCTTGATCCAGGGCTCCCCATCGCGATTTCGACGCTGCGGCAGGACGACATCGTAACCGGCGCGCCAGCGCGCAATCATCTCGCCCAGAAGCTCCGGCGGATCCTGCAGATCAACATCCATGACAATCACCGCCTCGCCCCGCGCGTACTGCAGTCCGGCGAGCGTCGACATCGCCTGGCCGAACCGGCGCGAGAACCGGATAATCTTGATGCGCGCATCCTTGGCTCGCCCCTCCAGAATCAAGGCTTCCGTGCGATCTGGCGACGGATCCATCGCGAAAATGACCTCATAATCTTCGCAAAGTTGGCCCAGGAGCGGCTGCACCCTCGAAAGAAATATCGGGATATTCTTTTCCTCCCGATAAACTGGAACCACGACGGAAATCAGCATAACATTAATCTTTCAGATCGACGGCTTAGTCCACCGATGGCGGATCGGCCAAAATCGGCCTCTTTTCTGACCGCGGAACGGCGACCGCGGCGAGATAAATCAGCGTGACAACAGAGCCTAAACGCGGCCAACGTGTTCGCCCATCTGGAAATGAAACGCGCTTTTCTCACAGGAATCACCGGCCAGGACGGATCCTATCTTGCCGAACTCCTGTTGGAAGCCGGGTACGAAGTCCATGGCCTAGTCCATCGGCCCGACTCCCTGCTTCAAAGCAATATCAGCCACCTGGTGCAGGATGGGAATTTGATCAACAAACGGATATTCTTGCACAACGGCGCGTTTGAGGACGCCACCCATCTTCGCCGTTTG
>CAZWMF010000592.1:2539-2799 GCA_964634535.1 uncultured Opitutaceae bacterium
TCGAACCAGGCCGGACGAGTTCTATCACCTTGCGGGCCGCTCAAGCCCACGAATCAGCCTGGAATTGCCGGAGTCAACCGTCGACAGCGTCGGCATGGCGACTCTGCGTTTACTCGAGATCGTCCGCGACATTCCCACGCCGCCCAAGTTTCTGTACGCTTCGAGCAGCGAGGTTTTCGGCACGCCCACCTCGTCGCCGCAGGACGAACTGACTCCACTCAATCCGACGACCCCGTACGGCGCGGCCAAGGCCTTCTCCC
>CAZWMF010000593.1:0-2076 GCA_964634535.1 uncultured Opitutaceae bacterium
CTTACTGCAGAAGCCGCTTCGCTCGCCACGGTGGATGATGCCCCCGCCGTGCTGCTTGCCGCCGATCCGGCCGGCGGCGTGTAATTCAGGGTGTAGCCATTGCGTTGCGAGGCCCCATATTTCGAACTGTAAACCGTGCACACATTGAGTTGCCCACCGGCCGGCAATCCAAAAAGGTAAATTGCGTACTGTGCCGTGGGCATAAGATCGTTACAGCCCACGCAACAAAACGCCGTGCAAGACTTCCCGCACCCCGGGCCGCCGGTCGGACTGCAGGCCTGAGTTTGCCCCGGAATGTACGTTCCGCAATTCGCGCCACCGTTCGAAGCATCAGCAACGCCCGGGAGCCCTTTGAATTGCGCGGCCGCTTGCCACCAGGCCGACATAAGCGAAGGGACCAAGGAAGCGGCTTCCGCCCCGGTAATCTGTCCCGAGTTTGCCGCCGCGAAAATCTGCTGCAAACCAGAATCCCAGGACGGAAGGTATTCATTGATTGCCTGATTTTCTTCTTTTGCGCCCTTTGCCCGTGCCGCGCTCGCTTCAAATAATCCCGCGATAATGCCGACCAGCGCGCCAACGCCAGCACCAATCGGCCCAGCGAAACGGGCGATCGCCGTGCCGGCAGCCAAAGAAGAAACGCCAATGGTTGCGCCGACCGCGCCAGCGGTAGAGAGTAATCCGCCCTCTTGTGTAGTGACCGCGCCAAGCTTTGCCGCGGGCCCTCGAGCTCCAAAGGCATATCGATAGTGGCCAAGAGGCGCAGAATCGGTAACGGGCTCCTCGCGCAAAAGAATCGTATAACCGCCGTTCCCCTGCCGCTGGGTAACCTGTTCCCGGTATTGCCGCCAGGAATCGCCGAGCCGACCGCCGCGAGATTGAGCCCGCACAAGCATTTCATCGACGCGCCCCGAGCATGGGGATAATCACAACCGCCGCCAGGCCCAATAAAATCAAAGGCAAATAACTCGAGAGTTCGCTGGTAAGAGCGGTCGCCGTGGGCAGCGTCGCCCCGCCCGTCGCCGTGTACGCGCCGGTCGCAGGGTTGTAGCTCACCGTTGGCGTGCCGATGATCGCTTGAGTCCCTACTTTGCCGGCTGTGGTGATGGCCGTTGAAAGCAGCGCCGCATCTTGCGCGGAAATTCCGCCCGAGGGAATGGAAGAGCCGGGCCCGCCGGGAGTAATCCCCCAGGTGCTCGTATTGACCGTGATTGGATTCCCGGCGTCGTCTGTGGTGCTGTAGGAATAACCGAGGCCGCGCAACCGCCGATCAATTAACCCGAGTTGCCGCGAGTTCGGGAAGCCCATCGCCTTTTGGCGCGCCCAGCCCTGAGGCCCGCGGAGTCTCCCGAGGCGCGAAAGATTGTTCGCTCCGGCCAGTCGACCCGCTCCACCGAGATTTCCAGTTCGTACATAACTCATAACGGACCACGGGAGTGTGAATTAAAATTCACACAGTTTTTACAAAAGCAACGCCGCCACTACCGCGGCGCCAATCAGCCAGCCGAGCGAACCATCCCCCGGCGCCATCGTTCCATAAGTCTCGCTTCGCGCGATGCCGTCAGGTTCCCAGCCGGGATAGGATTCCGCAACCGTTGGATCTAGCGGCATCCAGGCGCCGCTTTGCTTGTCTTTTACTTCCACGTAAACGTGGGAAAGATCTTGCGGCGAATCGTGGGTTGCGATCGTTTTGAACCGGGTTTCATAGCCCAGGGATTGCAGCATCGTAGCCGCGAGCGTCGCTTGATCGTCGCAATCCCCAGCCCCCAGGTTGATGGTCGCTTCCGGACTTTGCAGGGTTTCCCCGTACTCGCCGCGGAATTCGATATTGTCTTTGATCGTATGAAAGACCGCATCCACTTCGGTCATTCCGCGATCGACCCCCCGCACCGCCTCGAGCGTGAATTGTCGGACCCGGAAACTCTTGATCCCCTGTGGGCTATGGATCAAATTCTTCATCATGGCAACGGTTGCCGAGACGCCCATGTCGCCGCCCGGGATTAACTCCGAGCGCATGGGAGCGAAGCTTTGCGGTGGATTGAAATCGCATCCGGCTTGGCTGGGGTTCCGCATAAGATG
>CAZWMF010000593.1:2086-2787 GCA_964634535.1 uncultured Opitutaceae bacterium
CCCGCGCGCGACCGTGACAACGATCCCTGCCGGCCGATTCCCCAACCCGCCGTCGAAACGAGTCCCAAATCACCGCGGGGAGCCAGATTTGAGGGCGAAACACGCTTCAACGCTAAAAGCGGAGGGTTTCGCCCTGAAAAACGCGTCCTGAGACGCATTCAACGCGCTAAGAATCGGACATTTGCGGTATGTAAGTCGAGGACGAAAACGCCGGTAGCGTAAACTAATCTAGCCTAGCAGTGGGTGCGATAAAGGTTGAGTAAAGGGCGGTTTTGCGTCGATAAAGTGCAGTTTCAGGTACAAACCAACCAAAACCATTGCTTTTGTGCGAACTTTCGCACAGAATCACCCCATGCATCCGGTTGCAAACGAGGTTCCGGTACCGACCGACGGAATCGAACGGGAGTTGCTGGCACTAGCCGAGAAGAAATTCCACGGCCGGGCCCGGCTTGCGCTCCGCGTGAAGCCCGAGGCCGCGCTATCGGTGGAGGTTCTACCGCCGGCCGCAACCGAGACCCAGCGCATTGGAGACCGGCCCGCGAATATCTCCCCGGAGTTGTTCACCGCCGGCCAGCCGACCACCCGCGAGTTGATCGTAAAGCAGTTTGTGACATCCAACGCCTACCGGTTTCGGTTGGGCATGAGGCTTACCGCGGTTATCTGTGACTTTGACAACGGCCGGCTGTGCAGTGCACAATGGG
>CAZWMF010000594.1:0-2778 GCA_964634535.1 uncultured Opitutaceae bacterium
GCATCGGCGTCGGGACAATTGTGCTGACGTTGAACGCATTTTTCCTGGCGATGTAACACCTCTCCGTTTTTTCGCCCCATCAAGTACTCCTTGTTCCCGCCGCTCGGACTGGCGACGCTTGCGGGCTACCTCGCCCCGGACGACGAAGTGGAGCTGTGCGACGAGCACGTGGAGGCGCTGCGCTTCGACGGGCGGCCCGATCTCGTGGTCATCCAGGTCTACATCACCTCCGCGCAGCGCGCCTATGCGATCGCCGATCGCTACCGGGCCGCCGGAGCCTATGTGGCCATGGGTGGGCTGCACGTCACGGCGCTACCGGACGAGGCCGCCGGTCATGCCGACTCGGTCTTCCTCGGGCCGGGGGAGGACATTTGGCCGCAGTTTCTCCAAGACTTCCGCTGCCACCGGCCCCGTCCGCGCTACGCGTCCACGGTGCGCACCCTCGAGGGAATCCCGCCGGTGCGCCGCGACTTGATCAAACGGGACCTGTACCTCGTTCCCAATTCGATCGTGGTTTCGCGCGGGTGTCCCCATGCCTGCGACTTTTGCTACAAGGAGGCCTTTTTCGAGGGCGGGTCCTCCTATTACACCCAAACGGTCGATGACGCGTTGGCGGAAATCGCGCGTCTGCCGGGCCGGCATCTCTATTTCTTGGATGACCACCTGTTCGGCAATCGGCGTTTTGCATCGGCCCTGTTCGACGCAATGTCCGGGATGGGCCGAATCTGGCAGGCGGCCGGGACGGTTCAATCCGTCGTGGCGCCCGGCTTGGTGGAGAAAGCGGCGGCGGCGGGATTGCGCAGCCTGTTTGTTGGGTTTGAAACCTTGAGCCCGACCAATTTGCGGGAGCACCGCAAGCCCCAGAACCTGGGGCGCGATTACGCGGAGGCAATCCGGCGCTTGCACGATCTCGGGATTATGGTGAACGGCAGTTTTGTCTTCGGGATGGACGACGACGATCCGGACGTCTTCGACCGGACGGTCGAGTGGGCGGTTAGCCACGGGATCGAAACTGCTACCTTTCACGTTCTTACGCCATATCCGGGCACGGTCCTCTACCGCCGGATGGCGGCGGCCGGCCGCTTGCTGCATTCGGATTGGAATCGGTATGACACCCGGCACGCGGTTTTCCAGCCGGCGCGGATGACGGTCGAGCAACTTGAGACCGGATATTGGCGCGCCTATGATCGGTTTTACTCGTGGCGCTCCATTACCCGTGGAGCGGCCACCAAATCGAGCCGGGCGGCGGGTCTCCGGCACCTCGCCTACGCGGTAGGCTGGAAGAAGCTCGAGCCCGTTTGGAACCTCGTCATCCGAACCCGAAACGTAATGCGTTTGCGTCCCATGCTTGAGCGGGTGTTGGACGGGGCGTCCGGCGCTGACGCAGCGCCTCTGCGCACGGGCATGTGATCTGCTCTATCCCGCCTGCGCCGTCGTCCCCGGATGGCTGCGCCCATGCCCGCCGATTCCACCATCTCCTCATTGCGCCGGTTCGGACCGGCGGCCACCGCATTGGCCGGAGTCCTGGCCTCGGGGGCGCTCTTTTTCACGCTTCGTTACTGGGAAACAACTTACGCTCAGGCGGAGGTCCTGGCGGCGGCGACCCAGCGGCTGGAAATCCTTCGCGAGTCGCTGGGCACGTCGCTCGAGGAACTCCATGCCGTGGCCGCGTTGTACAATAGCGGCGTGCCCGTGGACCGGGCGCGCTTCCGCCGGTTCGCCGACGAGGCGCTTTCCCGCCATCCCGAACTTCAGGCGCTGTCCTGGACCCCGCGCGTGCCCGCGGCCGATCGGGCCAGTTGGGAAATCGCCGGTCGGGCCGAAGGGCTTCCCGACTTTGCGTTCACCCAGTTTGATCCCAAATCCGGGCGGCTGATTCCAGCCGCCTCCGGCCCGGCTTCTTACTATCCGGTTTATTTCATCGAGCCGCTGGACCGCAATCGCGCGGCCTTGGGCTTCGACCTCAACGCCCGGATATCAACCCTGGACCTGGCCCGGGACGAAGCGGCCGCCATCGCCACGCCGCCTGTGCGGCTGATGCAAAGTTCGGGCGACGAGCCGGGCTTCATCGTCTATCTCCCCTTGTACCGGGGCGGTACCGCGCCGGCAGGCGTCGCGGAACGCCGCGCCGCCAACACCGGTTTTGTCGGCGCCGTCTTTCGCGTCGCCGATTTGGCCCGACCGGCATTGGCTGATCAGCCCGGCCTGCGGATCAGCCTGCGGGACAAGGTGGCCCCGTCAGTCATTTACCAGGCACCCGAAAACGGCTCCGCTCCGCCCGCCTCCCACCTGGAACCCTGCCGACTCACCTTGCGCTTTGCCGGCCGGGTCTGGGAGGCGACCTTTGCGCCCACGACCGCGTTCGCCGCCCATGCGCAGTCGCGGCAATCCGGGATCGCCTTGGCCGCCGGATTGTTGGTCACCGTCTTGTTGACCGCTTACCTCATCGCCGATGCGCGACGCGACGACCAGGTGGCCCGGGCCAATGCCTCATTGCAGGCGGAAATCGCCGAGCGCAAACGCGCCGAGGCGGCGGCCGCCTCGGCCCACCGCGCCAAATCCGATTTT
Organism: uncultured Opitutaceae bacterium; assembly: GCA_964634535.1. GTDB lineage: Bacteria > Verrucomicrobiota > Verrucomicrobiia > Opitutales > Opitutaceae > Palsa-1447. The sequence continues at coordinate 2,569 of CAZWMF010000594.1, forward strand.
CTCACGAGCCTGAGCCATGAAATCCGCACGCCGCTCAACGCGATAATCGGCTACACCCAAATCCTGGAGCGCGACCCCGATCTGCCGCGGCGCCACGGCGATGCGGTGGGCGCCTTGGCCAATAGTGGATACCATCTGCTTGGCATGCTCAACTCCATCCTCGATTTGGCCAAGATCGAGGCCGGCCGCATGGAGATTCAGCACGATGTC
>CAZWMF010000595.1:0-311 GCA_964634535.1 uncultured Opitutaceae bacterium
GAGAGTAGGTCATCGCCAGGATTATGGCCCGGATTCCCCTAAAGGGAGTCCGGGCCTTTTGTTTTTCCGTCCTCGGCTCGGGACTCGGCCGCTTTGGCGTCCCCCGGCGGGCGGGGGAAGGTTCATTTCGTCCGGAATGGGAGGACGTCATCCGGGCGCCGCCGCGGGAAGCGCGTGCCGTCCTGGCGCCGGGCGGGCGGATTCCCGCGTCAGATTGGCGCGGCCGGCGACGACCCGGCGAGGGATTTCCCTCGGGAAGTTGCCGGCGGGTCCCTGGCTCGCTAAATGCAAGGGTACCGGATCATGGACAT
>CAZWMF010000595.1:321-2775 GCA_964634535.1 uncultured Opitutaceae bacterium
CGGTCGGGCGACCGCTCGCGCCAGATTGGCGCGATCGACGGCAACCGACCGGGAAGCCCCCTCGGGAGGTTGCAGGCGGGCCGGTGGCTCGCTAAATGCAAGCGTATCCGATCATGGACATGGCCAAGCTTACCCAGATGTCGCGCCAGGCGATGACCGACGCGCAGAACATCGCCCGCCGCCTCAATCATACGGAGGTGGACACGTGGCATCTGCTCTCGGCCCTGCTGAGCCAGGAAGGCGGGATCGTCCCGGGCCTGGTGGAGAAACTCGGGCTGTCGACCAGCGCCCTGCAATTGGCGGTCGACCGCGAATTGGAACGCGTGCCCAAGGTCACGGGCAGCGTGGATACTTCCAAGATTTACGTCACACAGGCGGTCAACGACGTCTTGACGCGGGCCGAGAAGGAGGCGGACAAGCTCAAGGATGAGTATGTGAGCGCCGAACACCTGCTGCTCGGCCTGATCGAAGTGGCCCGGCCGGACGGCCTGAAGCGCCTCCTGCACAGTTTCGGGCTCGATCGCGCCAAGGTACTGGGCGCCCTCCAGGGGGTTCGGGGCAACCAGCGCGTGACGAGCGACAACCCCGAGGCCACCTACCAGGCGCTCGAGAAATACGGCGTCGACCTCGTGGCCCAGGCCCGCAAGGGCAAACTCGATCCGGTCATCGGCCGCGACGACGAGATCCGGCGGACCATCCGCATCCTTTCCCGCAAGACCAAGAACAACCCGGTGCTGATCGGCGAGCCCGGGGTGGGCAAGACCGCCATCGTGGAGGGTCTGGCCCAGCGGATCCTGCGCGGCGACGTCCCCGAGGGTCTCAAGGACCGGTCGATCTTCGCCCTCGACATGGGGGCCCTGGTCGCCGGCGCCAAATACCGCGGGGAATTCGAGGAGCGGCTCAAGGCCGTTCTCCAGGAGATCCGCCAGGCCGAGGGGCGCGTCATTCTCTTCATCGACGAATTGCACCTCATCGTCGGCGCGGGCAAGACCGAGGGGACGATGGACGCGGGCAACCTGCTCAAGCCGATGCTCGCCCGCGGCGAATTGCACTGCATCGGCGCGACCACCCTGGACGAATACCGCAAGCACATCGAAAAGGACGCGGCGCTCGAACGGCGCTTCCAGCCGGTGCTGGTCGACCAGCCCACGGTCGAGGACGCCATTTCCATCCTGCGCGGACTGCGCGAACGCTTTGAACTGCATCACGGTGTGAATATTCAGGACAACGCGCTCGTGAGCGCGGTCGTCCTCTCCAGCCGGTACATTTCCGACCGGTTTCTGCCGGACAAGGCGATCGACCTGGTCGACGAAGCCTGCGCGATGATTCGGACCGAAATGGACTCGATGCCCCAGGCGCTTGACGAGCTCACCCGGCGCGCCTTGCAGCTCGAGATCGAGGATACGGCGCTCGCGAAGGAGAAGGACGAGGCCAGCAAGGTTCGGCTGAGCGCGCTGCGTCGCGAATTGGCCGAAGTGCAGGAGAAGGCCAAGGTCCTGCGGCTGCAGTGGGAGAAGGAGAAGGCGGCGATTCAAAAGGTGCGCCAGACGCGCCAGGACCTCGAGGGCGCCCGCCTGGAGATGGAGAAGGCGGAGCGGGCCTACGACCTGAACAAGGTCGCGGAGATCCGCCATGGGCGCCTGCCCCAGTTGGAGTCCGAACTCAAGCGCATGGAGAAGGCGGGCAGCGGCGCGACGCTCTTCAAGGAGGAGGTTTCCCAAGAGGAAATCGCCGAGGTCGTGGCGAAATGGACCGGCGTGCCGGTGACCCGGCTGCTCGAGGGCGAGAAGCAGAAGCTCCTGCGCCTGGCCGACGTCCTGCACGAGCGGGTGGTGGGCCAAAACGAGGCGGTTACGCTCGTCACCGACGCCATTTTGCGCGGGCGCAGTGGAATTAAGGACCCGCGGCGCCCGGTGGGCAGCTTTCTATTCCTGGGCCCGACCGGCGTCGGCAAGACCGAGCTGGCCAAGACCCTGGCGGTCACCTTGTTCGACACCGAGGCGGCGCTCGAGCGGATCGACATGTCCGAATACATGGAAAAGCACAGCGTTTCCCGGCTGATCGGGGCCCCCCCCGGCTACGTCGGCTACGAGGAAGGGGGCCAACTCAGCGAAGCCGTCCGGCGCAAGCCCTACGCCGTCGTGCTGTTCGACGAGGTGGAGAAGGCCCATCCGGACGTTTTCAACGTGCTCTTGCAGGTGCTCGACGATGGCCGCATCACCGACGCGCAGGGTCACACGGTGGATTTCAAAAACACGATCATCATCATGACCTCGAACGTCGGGGCGCGCTTCCTCGTGGAGGGCGTCACCGGCGACACCATTCCGGAAAACGTGCGCGAGGGCGTCCTGGCCGAGCTGCGAACGACCTTTCGGCCCGAGTTCCTGAATCGGATCGACGAAACGGTCTTCTTCAAGCCGCTCACGTTGGATGAGATCACCCAGATCGTGGACC
>CAZWMF010000596.1:0-2756 GCA_964634535.1 uncultured Opitutaceae bacterium
CAGGCGGATGATTTTTTGCAGGGTGCTTTCCGACGGCAGCCGGGTCACATCGAAATCGACCGCGCCCCACAGATTGATCGTGCCGCTGAACACCGTTTCGCCCGGCTCTTTCGGCACCGGCTGGGCCTCGCCAGTGAGCGCCGACTCGTCGCTCGCGCTTCGGCCGGTCAGGACCGTGCCGTCCGCGGGAAAGGCCTCGCCCGGGCGCACGCGGACGCGCTCGCCCGGGTGCAGGGCCTCGACCGGCACCTCCTCCTCGCTGCCGTCGATCCGCAGGCGCGCGGCGCGCTTGGGCGCGCTCTTCAGGAGCGAGGCCACCTCGCGTTGGGTGCGGTCGAGCGAGTACTCCTCCATCGCGCCGGAGGCCGAGAAGAGGAAAAGCAGCAGCACGGCCTCGCCCCAGGCCCCGATGGCGGTGGCGCCCGCGGCCACGGCGAGCATGAGGAAGTGGATGTCGACCTCCCGGCGCCGCAGGCTTCGGGCCGTGTCGATCGCCGCGTCCCAGCCGCCGGTCACCAGGCCGGCGGCGAAGCACAGTCGGGAGATCCAGGGTTCGCCGGGCACGAAGGCCGCGCAGATCGCTCCGGCGATTCCGGCCGCGCCGCACCCGGCGGCCAGGCGGGCCAAGAGGCGCCACTCCGGGACGGCGGGCGCGGGCTCGGCCTGGAAGTCCGGCCACTCCATCTTGCGCCACAGCCAAAGCCGTTCGGCCGTGACGCAGCTTTGGCGGCTGATGACGACCCCGTCGCCCTCGCGCCGCAAAATATATCCGCCCGGCGCCTTGACCTCGGTCGGTCGGTTCCAGCGCCGTTCGACCGCGGCGATCGTCCGGTCGAGATTGTCCCGAAGTTGCACGAGGTCGACGTGGCCGAGCGTGGCCACCGCGAGCTGCCGGCCCGTCGGATCGACCCGCACCGCGTTGATGCCGGGCTGCGCTTCGAGGAAGCGAACCAGGTCGGCTACCCAGTCGGGCGACGCGGCGGAGTCCATGCGGAAGGTATTGGGCGCAGTCGGGTCGACAGGCAAGGGCAAGCCGGGGCCCGTCCCGGTCAGTGCCGTGCGGCCAAACGCGCGTCGAGCCTCCAGGAGTTTTCCAAACAGAGGGCGGGCGGCGGCGGAACCGGTGCGACCGGGCGGCCTGCCGGAATGGATGCGCGAACCGAGACCGGCGCAACGGTGGGCGTCGGCGCCGGGGGTGGGGCGATTGGTTCGGCCGCCGTCGGGTGGTCGCGCGTCGGCTCGGTTTGTCCCGGCGCGCTCGTCGGGACCAGTTGGCGCACCGGCGCGGGCGCCCGGGCCGACGCTTGCGTTGGGCGGTCGGTCGGCTGGCGCGGAGCAATCAAACAGATGAGCTCACAATCCATGGCTTCGGCCGCGCGCCCGAGCGATGACAGGCTGATGCCTCCCCGGGCCTCCGCAGTTTCCAATTCGGCATAGGATTGCCGTTTGATGCCCAAGCGTCGGGCGAGTTCACTCTGGGTCAGGCCGATTGCCTGGCGGACGGCGCGCAGGCGTCCGCTGGCCGGCCTCGGAACGGTGGGGCGAGCCTTCGCGAGGCGTGGTACCTCCGCGTCACGCTCAACTTTCTTGTCGGAAATGTCCTCGATAATTAGGCAGCATAAGACCTGACTAAAACGTTTAAAGTCAAGTTAGAAATGATGTTTTGAAGCAGGTTATAGGCTGACAAAAATCATAGATATTATCGGCTCGGACGCCTTTCCGAAACAAATGTTTGAGCTGCGACCCAGGGAGTTGGGCGACTCGGTGATCGCCGATGTGGTCAAAATGCCGTGGCGTGCCCCGGACGGGTAGAATAGCTTCTAAAATATTTATGAACAGTTGATTAGCTCTATTTTAGCCCCTCTTTTTGACCGGAGATGTCAGAGCTCGGTTTCGCGTTTGGGGTTCTACGGGGCGTGAACGCTTTTTCCGTCCTTTGCGTTTAGCGCGGTTAATAGCCGGGTGCCAAAACGGAGGTCTTGCGCAGGGCAAAAAAGGGCCGCGTCGACCGAACCGATCGAGGGCTTCGAACAAGTTTTCGAGCAGGCGCTGGCGTCTACTTTCATAAGATATTAATTAAGAATATATTAATAATTGCTTTTGACGGCTGCCGGCCCGGCGCGGGCGCCGGAGGTCGACGCGGGCCAAATTATGGGCGGATTCGGCAATCAAATCTAAGGAGTCGATGTCGGAATCGCCGGCATTAGGGCGCATGATACCGGCTACGTTTTCGGCTCTAAAAGCCGATCAATCAAAGTGTAAAGGCATTATCCAGCGCGTTTAATTTTCCCGGCTTCTCGTCCCTGGGCCCAATCGACCTAACGGGTGGGACGAGCCGGCTTCGGCGTGGCGCGATTCTGGCAATCAAACCTAAGGCGCTGGCGATTGTGGGGCGGCGATCCGTGCTTGCGATCTGCTTATTTATGGCACCGGCGTTCGTTTGCGGAAATCCGACGGGCGGGACGGTGGTCGCGGGCGCGGCCAGCATCGGCTCCGCGGCGGCCGGTCTGACGACCATCACGCAGACTTCGGATCGGGCGATCATCGCGTGGAACGACTTCTCGATCGGGGCCGGCGAAATCACGCGCTTTATCCAACCCTCGGCCGCGTCCGCCATTCTGAATCGAGTGACCGGATTGAATCCCTCGGCCCTACTCGGGCAACTGCAGGCCAACGGGCAGGTTTACCTCGTCAATCCGAACGGCATTTTGGTGGGCCCGGGCGCGACGATCAGCGCCGCCGCGTTTGCCGCCTCC
>CAZWMF010000597.1:0-2755 GCA_964634535.1 uncultured Opitutaceae bacterium
GCTCCACGAAGCCCGCTGCCTGCAGGCGTTTCAATAGGGGAGTCAGCGTGCTGCTTTCGATGCCCAACCGCTCGGCAATGGCGCCGACGGTCAAGTGATCCTCCTCCCACAATACATTCAGCAAGATGTACTGGGGATACGTGATGCCCAACTCGTCCAACAGCGGCTTGTACGTGCGCTGGATCGCGAGCCCAGCCGAGTAGATCGCATAGCACGGCATTCCTTCGAGCCTCTTTACCACGGTCATAGCTTCACGCCCTGGCTCCCCGGTCACAGCAGATGTCGTTAGAAGGCATCAAAGAAGATAGTCCCTCGGTGGATGCGGCTCCATGGCTAAATTTAGCTTGCGCGATAATTATTATCGCGATATCTAAGTCGGGATAGCCCGATTCCCGGGAAATTCATCGCCACACCTCTAACATAGGAGAGTATCATGCCCAGTAAATTCATTGCCACGGCGGCCGCAGCGGTCGCTCTTCAATCGGCGGCCGTCGCTCCCGCGCGGGCCGAACAGGTCAAGAACATCGTCCTCGTCCACGGGGCCTTCGCCGACGGTTCGGGATGGCGGCGGGTCGCCGACATCCTTATCAAGGACGGCTATTCGGTCAGCGTCGTGCAGGAGCCCCTGACCTCGCTGGCCGACGACGTCGCGGCGACCAAGCGCGTCCTGGATCTGCAACCGGGCCCAACCCTTCTGGTTGGCCACAGCTATGGCGGTGTGGTCATCACTGAAGCGGGTAATGCGCCAAACGTGGTCGGCCTCGTCTACATCGCCGCATTCATTCCCGATAAGGGCGAGAGTGCGTTGGGCCTGCTCTCGCAGGCCCCCGCCGCCAACACGGACGCGCGCGCCACCAAGGACGATTTTTTGTATATTGAACCGGCCGCCTTCGCCGCCGATTTCGCAGCCGACATCCCGCCGGACGAGGCAAACTTCATGGCTCATTCCCAGGCGATGCTGGCCAAGGCCGCCGGGGCCGCGCCGGTGACGGCGCCGGCCTGGCGCCAGAAGAAGAGCTGGGCGCTGGTTGCCAGCCTCGACCACAACATCAACCCCGACCTCGAGCGCAGAATGGCCAAGCGTGCCGGCTGCGAAACGATCGAGGTTCCCGGCAGCCACGCGGTGTATGTTTCCAAGCCGGACGCGGTGGCTGGCTTGATCGAACGGGCCGCCAAGGCATTAAGTCCGTGACCCATCCCTCCACCCCGATTGTCAAAGAATAAGGAATCCCCATGTCCGTAAATATTCTCTACCAGACTGCCGCCCGGGCCACCGGCGGCCGCGACGGCCGCTCCGCCACCCTGGACGGCACTTTTGAAGTCAGTCTGACCGTCCCAAAGGAATTGGGCGGTCCCGGCGGCCCCGGCGCCAATCCCGAAAAACTGTTCGCCGCCGGCTATGCGGCTTGCTTCCTCGGCGCCATGAAATTCGTCGCCGCGCAAGGCGGGCCGAAGGTACCCGGCAATGCGACGGTGACCGCCACGGTCGGCATCGGCCCAAGGGCGGAAGGGGGCTTCGGCTTGGCCATCGCGCTGTCGATCGCCGTGCCGGGCGTTCCGCGAGATGAGGCCGAGGCCTTGGTCGCCAAGGCCCACCAGGTGTGCCCTTACTCCAACGCGACGCGCAACAACATCGACGTGAAACTCACCGTCGAATAAGACGCGGGGCTAACGCGGCGCCGGCCGCTCCGAGACGTCCAGGGGTTGTTGCATGATGACCTCGAGCGCGACCACGTAGGCGAAAGCGACCGTAAAGAAGTCGACCGTCAGCGCCGTGATATAGACGGCGGCGCTGTCGGGGAACCCCGCCAAAATGTAGCCAAGCATCGTCAGAGTCACCGCGGAGCCGAGGACGACGAAGACCGCGAAGACCGCGGGCGGCGGTCCTTTGCCGACCACCTTGCGGCGGCGGCGCGGATAGGTGACCTGCAGCGACAGCATCGGCAGGGCGAAGAGCACTACCGAATCGCGCCAGATCCACGTTTCCGGAAGGTCGTAGAGCGCAAAGAGCGCCGGCAGCAGCGCGCCGGCCATCAATACGAAAATGTACGTCATGACCGTTCGCGCGAGGTATCGGTCTAGCTGCGACAGTCTCGCGCCTGCGGCCGGTCGGAGGGCCAGCAAGAGCGCGGAGAACCCCGCGAACGTGATCATCAGGCCGGCCAGGGTGTACAGGAGATTTGCGCCTTTGAAATCCATGGGTTGCTCCGTTTTTCTATCAGGGACCGTCGAGCCTGGTTAGTTGCAGTACAAGCGAGGCGGCGATGGGGATGTCGTTTGAAGTTTTCGGACGAGGGAAGTTCTGCGGGTGCGCCGGCGCCGGAGGCGCGGCGCCCAAAGCGGGCGGAGAAGGCGGGCAACTCGGTTTTCGCAAAGGCCCGTATGACCGGGGAGCGAGGCGCCGAAGTCGTTGCCGGAGTGGTACCGTCCACCGTTTTCCCAGTCAAAGTATTTTGCGACGTGAGCGCAGCGGAAAGTTGGCCGGACTCGTCGTGGAGGAAAATGGACGCATCGGTTCGCCGGAGCCGGTCCCCGATCCGTGGCAGGAGTGCGTCGTCAGCGGGACGGCGTTGCTCGCGCAGCGCCTCGACCCGTCACTGGTGCTCCCAGCGTCGCGCGAAGTGCCTCGCCAGAAGAAAGAGGACGAGGGCCCCGCCCAGAAGCGCCCCGAGGTGGGGAGCCAGGTGGCTTACGGGTTCGTCGCGCCAGAATACCTTCGTGTAGCCATCGATGGCCCAGGCGTTGAACGTCAGCC
>CAZWMF010000598.1:0-2743 GCA_964634535.1 uncultured Opitutaceae bacterium
TCGCCTGGGTGAGCGAGGAGGACTACGCCAAGGCGGTCGCGATCCGCCGCGACGACCTGCCGGCCGACCCGGTGACCTACGTCGAAGGCGGCCAAACCCTCTGCGCCTTGCCGCTGCCCGCGGCGGCGCTGCCCCTCGAATTGCCCGAGGTCACCTCCTACCTGCCGAGCGGCACGGGCGAAAGCCCGCTCGCCAACGTCACCGACTGGCTGGAAATCTGGCTCAACCTGGAGACCGGCCAGGCCATTCCGGCCGCGCGCTCCCGCCAGCGTTCCCGGCCCGAGGGCGAAGCCTGGGTGCGGGCCCGCCGCGAAACGAATACCATGCCGCAGTGGGCCGGGTCCTGCTGGTACTACCTGCGCTTCACCGACCCGCACAATGCCCAGGCTCTCGCCTCCCCCGAAGCGTTGCGCACCTGGGGCACGCCCGACCTGTATGTCGGCGGGGCCGAGCATGCGGTCCTGCATCTCTTGTACGCCCGCTTCTGGCACAAGGTGCTCTTCGACCTCGGCATCGTCCCGACGGCCGAGCCCTTTCTTAAGTTGTTCCACCAAGGCATTATCCTGGGCGAGGACGGCGAAAAAATGTCGAAGAGCCGGGGCAACGTCGTCAATCCCGATACGATCATCGAAAGCCACGGGACCGACACCCTGCGCCTCTACCTCATGTTCCTGGGACCGCTCGAGGCGGCCAAGCCCTGGAACCCCCGCGGCATCGAGGGCCCGCACCGGTTTCTGCAAAAACTCTGGCGGGAGGTCATCGGGCCGGACGGCGAACTCAACCCGAAAATCCGCGCCGAGGCGGTGGAAAGCCCGGCGTTCCGCCGGGTATTGCACGAGACGATCCGCAAGGTGGGCGACGATGTCGAGGCCCTGAGGCTCAACACGGCGATATCCCAGATGATGATCCTTTCCAATGCGTTACAGGCTGAACCGGCGGTCGCGCCCGACTCGGTGCGCGCGTTTCTGCGCCTGCTCGCCCCGTTCGCCCCGCACATCGCCGAGGAACTCTGGGCCCGCCTGGGCGGCCCCTCGCCGATCCACGACGCAGGCTGGCCGGCTTTCGACCCGGCCGTCCTCGCCGCGGCCGAAGTTCGGCTGGTCATTCAGGTCAACGGCAAGCACCGGGCCGACCTGGGCGTGCCGACCGGGATCAGCCAGGACGAGGCCCTGCGGCTAGCCACGGAACATGCGAAAGTTAAGCCATTTCTTGCCGATAAAACCCTTGCCCGAGTTGTCTATGTGCCCAACCGGATATTAAATCTGGTCTTGGCCGACCCGACTAAGTAATATTACCCCTTTGCTCATTCCCGCGGAAAAACTTACAAGATAGCCATGAAGGCTCTGCCATCCCTGCCCCGGCTCGCGTTCGGGGCCGCGTTTTTCTGCGCCGCCGGCCTGTTGGGAACGACCGCGTTGTCCGCCGCACCCAAGAATCCAACGAGCAAGTTCTACGTGGCCGACGAATCGGGGGATGTGCAAATCGACACGGGCACCAAGATCGACGAATTGACCAAGCACTCGGTGTACAACGCCGAAGGCTCCGTCATCGACACGAAGCCCAATTCGGTCAGCGCGATGGTGTTTTCGAACGGCACCGGCCTCGTTTTCAATCCCGACACCCACGTCGAAATCAAGCGATTCCAGCAGGAGCCGTTCATTCCGAACCGGACGGACATGGATGTCGAGCCGTCGATCTCCCAAACCCAGGCCTTCGTCACCCACGGCAGCGTGAGCGTCTGCACGAGCAAGCTGGTGGCCGGCAGTTCGATGACCTACACGACGCCCCTCGGCTCGGTCAACATCCAGGGCGGCCAGGTCGTCGTCCAGGCGAACAATGGGCAGACAATTATTTCCATGATCAATGGCGAGGCCTCGGTGACCGACGGCCCGGATGACGCTGGGGCCCACCTCCTGCGCGACGGCCAGCAGGCCGTTTTCACCGCCGACCCGAACGGCGGGCCGGCCACGATGACGATCCAGCCCATCCCCACCGGCCAGGTCGCCGGTTTGACCGCGATGGCGGCGGCCGCCTGCGCCTCCAAGAAAACCGTCTACTTCGAAACCCGCTACCGCACCAATTCCCTCACGTCCAGCCCGGGCGGCATCAATGCCTTCGACGGCGACGATGGCGCCACCGGCAATGCGACGCCGACCGGTCCGGTCGGCAGCCAACCGCCCGATATCGTCGCCATTCCCACCGCCAATTCCAACGTTCCGGTTCAATTCACGGTGAGCATCGCCACGCTCACGTCTAACCCGGCGGGTGGATAGAATGCGCTCGCGCGGCCGCCGCCACGCTCCGACCACGCCAGCGCCGAAGAGATTCGTCCCCCGCCTCCACGCCGCCTGTGTCCTGGGAACCCTCCTCGCCGCCGCGCTGCCGTCGGCGTCGGCGTTGGTGCGCCTCAACGACGGCACCGACCAGATCTACGTGAGCGGGAGCTACTCCATCGGTTACTCGTCGAACATCAACGCGAGCGCAATCGCGGCCTCCGACACGATTTCCACGTATTCGGCGGAAGTGGAGTACCAGCGGCGCGCCGGCTTGATCGGGGTCAACGCCTCGGCCACCTACACCTGGGACGAATACGCCCGGAACAAGAGTTACGACGCCGTCAACCCCACCTACACCTTGGAGTTCGACAAGGGCACCGGCCGGGAAACCGGCAGCCTGGGCTTTTCGGCCACCCGGTCGACCCAATCCGACGCCGCCGTCAATCTGCACGACGTCTCCTGGGATT
>CAZWMF010000599.1:0-2728 GCA_964634535.1 uncultured Opitutaceae bacterium
GCGGCCGGCTCCCTCGCGAAGCGGCCGAACAGCCAGGCGCGGACCCGAAGCGAGCGCCGGCAAAGGTCCGCCAAGGCCCGAAGGTCCGCCGCATCGTCCGGGAGCGCCAGTTCGCGCAGGAGTTCGGCGACCGCCGGAAGGTCGCCGGCAAGCAGCCTCGGAGTCCTGCGGGCCGCTTTCATCGGGGCGCGAGGCCGTCCGCCTCTTCTCCTGATGGCTTGGCCCCGGTGACCTCGACCAGCGAGACAAAGACCTCCGGCTCGTACTCGCTCTTGAAGGAGGGGTTGACGGCACAGACCCGGAAGGCATGGCCGCGCGCGATCGCCTCCCCGATTTTTTCGAGGTGGGAGCCTTCGAGGCGGACCTCCGCACCGGCAAAGATCAGGCGCAGCGCCTTGCCGTCGGCATCGCTTTCGGCCGCCGAAAGCTGACCGAGCGGCAGCATCCAGGTGGCGCCCTCCGCGGTTTGGAAGGAGCACATCGCGGCGCTCCCGTTCTCCCGGACAAAGCAGGCGTCTCTGGCCGCCTGCGGCGCGGGGGCGGCTTCCGCGGGTGGAGCGCCGGAAGTCGGCTTCTTGTCGGAGCGGGGGCTCATGGTCGCCGGTCGGGATGCGGGGTTTGCTTGACTGCGACAGTTATTCAGTTAATAAATGAATAAAGCAATGGAAAATTCCCAACTGCAAAGCGCCAAGACCCAGCTCGCGGCCGTCTTGGTTGAATTGAAGGAAAAGCGGGCCAATCCGTTTCGTGGCACGGCGCTGGAAGCCCTAGCCGACGAAATCCGAACGCTGCGCAAGACCCACCGCCTCTCCTATCGGCAGATCGCCGACCAGTTGACCGCGCTCAAGATCGCCACCAACGAGGAGGAGGTTGGCCGGTTCTGCCGGTTTCTTCTGAAGTCGGGGGTGAAGAAGAAGGGCGGCCGGCAGGGCGACGCGGAGGCCAGGGCATGAGCGCCGGGCGCGAGCCCCGCCTCGCACTCTTTGCCCTCGCTGCGGGGCTGTCCGCAATCGCCTACGTCTTCCGCGAACGGGTGCTCGCCGGAGCCACCCTGGGCGTGGGAATCTTGCAGCTTTGCGCCCTTGCGGAGCCGGCGCCGCAGAGGCCGGGAGGAAGGCACGTCATCAAGCTCTTGGGTCTGTCGTGGACCATGGAGGAGTTTCTGACCCATTGGGTCGTCGTCGGCCGCTCGGGTTCGGGCAAGACGGCGGGAGTGATCCGAACGCTCGTGATCCAGCTCATGCACTCGGCACCCGGCTTCGGCTGCATCGCGATCGACGAGAAGGCGAATTTTCACAAGGTTCTGGCCAGGATTTGCGCGGCGAACGGCCAGCCGGAGAAGCTGATCGTTCTGCGCCCGCGGCGGCCCGGCAGCGGGGAGGCGCCGGCCCACACGATGAACCTGATCGGCGACCGGTCGATTTCCTGGGAGACTTATGCCCAGCTTGTGATCGACACGGCCGTGGCCTGTGGGCAGGAGACCAACAATTCGTTCTTCAAGCTCCAGGGAAGGAAGGTCATCACCGCCATCTTCACGACGCTGGAGGCGCTCGGCGACGTGCCCACCCTGGGCGGGGCGTTTGATTTCATCGCGGACAACGACATTTACGAGCGGGCCATCGAGAACCTCGACAAGCTCGCGCAGCGCTCGACCCAGTACGCCGGGCTGCTCAGCTTCTGGCGCACGTTCGACCGCAAGGCCGGTGACGAGAGGTCGGGCATCAAATCGACGACGGAACTCTATCTTTACCCTTACGCGGCCGGGCCGTTGCGCGAGCTTTTGGGCAATCCGAAGCCCACGCTCGAACTGCGGGCGGTGGACGACGGCAAAATTCTCTGCCCGTCCCTTCCGCAGGCCTATTTGACCCAGCGGCGCTACGTCATCGCCTGGTTCAAGTTCGCAGGGTACTACCACCTATTGCGACGCTTCGACGAATTCGACGAGGCCGAACGGGAAAAGCTGACTCCGATCGTGCTTTTGGCCGACGAGGGCCAAAACAGCATCCTTGCCGCCGAGGAGGGGTTGGCCGACCACAACACATTGGATAAGATCCGGGAGGCCCGAGGGACGCTCGTCCTCGCGATGCAGAGCTATTCCTCAATGTTGCCGGCGCTGAAAGGGCGACGCGACCTGGCGGAGACGATCGTGACGAACCTAAACAATCATGTCATCGGCGCCATCCGCGACGAGACCGGACGGGAAATGGCCGCGAACATCTTCGGCAAGGAGTGGCAGACGGAGAAAAGCCACAGCTACAGCAGCAAGGACTCGGCGGTGACGGTCAAACGCGAGCTACGGCATGTTTTCCATACCGGGATTTTCACGCGGCTGCCGCAGTTCAAGTGCATTGTCTTCCATGTCGCCGGCCGTTGGGCAGAAGGCTACTTACCGCCGCTTACAGATGACGGGAAACGCGTTTCCCTACGCTGGCGGTTGGGCTTTTTCAGACAGCTTTTCTTCAAGTGAAGGCAATCGAAGCCCAATCTGGACGCTGAACGACCATCAAAGAAGATGTCCGCTTGTGTCGGAAGATGCAAAGTGCGCGGAAGATGGCCGTGATCTGAAGGAGGGAGGGCGACTAGCCCTGTTCCGGACACGGCTGCGATCGAAAATGCCTTGATCGAAGCTATCGGGCGCCGAGTTTACCGTTGCCATTCGTTGCCCACCGTGGGACTCACAAGATGAGAAAAAACAGGGACAAGATCCTCCCCGCGACTCTCTTAGGCA
>CAZWMF010000600.1:0-2724 GCA_964634535.1 uncultured Opitutaceae bacterium
GGAGACGTCGTAGGCGGCTTTCTTGGCGTCGAAGTCCTGCTTGGCGATGAGTTGGTCGTTGTAGAGGGCCTGGGCGCGGTCGAAGTCGAATTTTTTCTGCTCGAGATCGGCGCGGGCTTCGGCGATGTTGGCTTCGGCGGTTTTCTCGGCGGCGACGTAGGAGGCGATGTCGGTTTTGGAGGAGGCGATGGTGGCCTGCTGGGCGTCGACGGTCGCCTCGGGCTGGACGGATTCGACGCGGGCGAGGATGTCGCCCTTCTTCACGTGGTCGCCTTCCTTGACGTAGAGGTGGGTGATGCGGCCGAAGGAGGTGGCGCCGACGTTAACGTAGGTCTTGGGCTTGATCTGGCCGGTGCCGCTGACGATGGAAAGCAGGTCCTGGCGCATCACTTTGCCGGTGGCGACCTTGGTGATGCCGGCCTGGCTATACAGGACGGTGCCGGCGGTAACGCCGACCACGACCAGGACGATGACTACGAGGATGATGATTTTTTTCGTGCTCATTCCATCTTTCTTCACGCGCGTCCGGCGGTTGCGGCAAATGTCTCGAAGTGTTTCCGGTGCGGCATCTGCCTGAGGCAAGATACGCGGGGAACGGGGCGAAGGTTCCATTGCGGTTTTGACCTGGATGGCAATACCGCCGACCGATTCCGGGGCTGTCCGTGACCGTGTTCTCTTGCAGACGATGATAGCAGGGCCGGGCGCGGGAGTTGGCTTGTAACCACGGGGTGGGCGCACTACAATAGGGCGAGGGTGAGAGACCCCGCGTCGGCCGGTGCGGCAGCGTGGCTTGCCCCGGCGCACGAGAAGGAATCGGGCGGTAGAAGTTCCAGAAGCAGAGGTAACACAGGCTATGAGAATACCGGGTCGACTGATTCTGGTCGTAATCTTGATTTCGATGTTGGCAGGGTGGGGTCCCGCGCGGGGGCAGAGCACCGCGGCTCCGGATGGCGTGACCCAGTCGCCGCCCACGGTGGAGAAGCCCGATCCGACGAAGCGCCGGCTGAGTGACCGGGAAAAGGTGCAGCAACAGAAGGACCTGAAGCAGGAGCTGCGCGGCGTCTACAAGACCTGGCTGGAAGAGGACGTGCGCTGGCTGATCACCGACACCGAGGCCCAGGCGTTCAAGCATCTGTCGAACGACGAAGAGCGCGACTCGTTCATCGAGAACTTCTGGCAGCGGCGCAACCCGAATCCGGATTCCCCGGACAACGAATACCGCGACGAGATTTACGCGCGCATTGCGTATGCCAACGAGCATTTTGCCGCGGGCAAACCGGGCTGGATGACGGACCGCGGACACATCTATATTGCCTACGGCAAGCCGGACGACATCGATTCGCACCCCAGCGGCGGCTCCTACGAGCGGCCGATGGAAGAGGGCGGCGGCGAGACGGCGACGTTCCCGTTCGAGGTATGGCACTACCGGTATATCGAGGGGATCGGCGACAACATCGACCTGGAGTTTGTGGACACCTGCCAGTGCGGCGATTACCACTACACCATCGACCGGTCGGAGAAGGACGCGCTGAAGCACGTACCGAATGCCGGACTGACGCAGGCCGAGCAGGATGGCCAAGCCGACAAGAAGGACCGCTTCTCGGGCGCGGGCGGCTTTGAAGAACTGGGCGCCGGGCCGATGAGCCAGCAGAACCAGAATAAGCAGTTCGACCGCATCGATCTGGCGGCGAAGATCATGGCGCCGCCGCCGATCAAGTTCCAGGACCTGGAACAGTTCATGTCGAGCTCGAAGATCCTGACCGGGCCGCCGTTCCTGTTCGATGTGCGCACGGACTACGTGAAGGTAACGAACGATACGGTGATTGTGCCGGTGACGGTCCAGATCAAGAACTCGGACATCACGTTCAACACCAAGGATGGCGTGTCGGAGGGGAAGGTCGAAATCCAGGGACGGGTGTCGAACATGACCCACAAGATCGTCCAGACCTTTGGGGACAATCTGACCGTACCCTCGCCGAGTGAACTGCTGGCGGCGAAGCAAAAGCAAGCGTCGGTGTATTGGGCTGCGCTGGCATTGCGCCCGGGGTTGTACAAGGTCGACATTGCCATCAAGGATGTCAACAATCCGGACCATATCGGGCAATGGACGGCGGCGATTAACGTGCCCAAATATGACGACGATACGCTGGGGCATTCCTCGCTGATCCTGGCGGACCAGATGTACCGGGTGCCGTCGAAGGAGATTGGGGCGGGCGCGTTCACCATTGGCGATACCCATGTCCGGCCGCGGGTTGGATCGGGAGGGCCCAGTGTGCCGCCCAAGTTCAGCCGTGCGCAGGACCTGAACTTCTGGATGCAGGTGTACAACCTGGGCATCGATGAAAAGAGCAAGCAGAACAACGCGACCATCGAATACCAGATCACCGACCTGGATACGCAGAAAGCGGTGCTGGATGCGCAGGAATCGACCACCAAGATGAGTCCGAATGCGGAGCAGCTGACGCTCGAGAAGAGTCTTCCGTTGGCCAGCCTGCAGCCGGGGATGTACCAGGTGAGCATCAAGGTGAACGACGGAGTCACCAAGCAGCAGACGGAAGCGACCGAGAAGTTTTCCGTAGACTGAGTTTGGGGCTAGGATGAAGTAGGGTCGAAGCGCGGCAGGCAGAGCGCTCGGCCGGAACAACTTGAAGGCGGAAGCGCGGTCTTCAGGCGACACGATGACGCGGATGCGATTGCGATGATCGGTGGCCAGCGCGAGACGTC
>CAZWMF010000601.1:0-2718 GCA_964634535.1 uncultured Opitutaceae bacterium
GCCGTTCACCTTCGTATGGACCAAGAATGGGCTACCGTACCTGAGCGGCACCAGCACCGGCGGCGATTTCTCGATTGGCTGGCAGAATCCGCAGGTTTCCGATTCGGGCACCTATGTGCTGACGGTCAGCAACAGCCTGGGCTCGGTGACGAGCGAGCCGGCGGTTCTGGTGGTGTTGCCATTGTTGGCGATCACGACGCAGCCGACCAGCCAAACCTGCGTGCAAGGGATGACGGCCGCCTTCAGCGTGGCCGCCGTCGGGCCCGGGCCGCTGACTTACCAGTGGCGCCACAATCTGTATCCCATCGCCGGGGCGACGGCGCCGACCTTGGTGATCGCCGATGTCCAGCCGTCGGATCAGGGCCCTTACGACGTCCTGGTCAGCGATGCCGAGGGCTACATTGACAGCACGCTGGTGACGCTGACCGTGGACACGATCCCCACCATCCTGGATTCGCCGCAGAGCGTGTCCCTGGTCGCGGGCGGGAGCACGACCCTGACCGTGCTGGTGACCGGAGTGGGCTTTGCTGGCACCTACCAATGGCAAAAGAACGGGGCCAACATTCCGGGCGCCACCGACACGACCCTTACCCTCAATAATGTGCAGCTGAGCGACAATGGGAGCGTCTATACGGTGGTGATCAGCAACCCGTACGGCAGCGCCACGAGCGGCGGCGCGGTGCTGACGGTGTTGGCGGCGCCAATCCCGCCGGTATTCACTCTCCAGCCGGTGGGCGCCACGGTCACACCTGGCACCGCCGTCAATCTTTCCGCGGCGGCCAGCGGGACTCCGACTCCGACCTACCAGTGGTACTTGAACGGGGCCGCCATCATGGGCTCGACGGCAACGTCGTACTCGATTGCGAGCGCCCAGCCGGCGGATGGCGGCAACTATACGGTGATTGCCACCAACTCCGGGGGCTCGGTCACCAGCGTCACCGCGGCGGTGATCGTTCTGACCGCGCCGACCATCGTGACCCAGCCGGCCAGCCAAAGCGTGCCCGCCGGGTCGCCGGCGGGCTTCATGGTGGTGGCGAGCGGCACGCCTAACCCGAGCTATCAATGGTACTTCAACGGCAATGCCATCCCGGGCGGGACGAATCCGTCCTATGAGATCGAGAGCGTCGAGGTGGGAAACGCCGGCAGCTATACCGTGGTTGTGAGCAATTCGCAGGGTTCGGTCACCAGCGCCGCGGCGACGCTCGCTGTCTCTGCTCCATCCTCGGGTGGAGGCGGCGGAACCAGTGCGCCGGCCATCGTTGACCAGCCCGCCGGCCAGGCCGTGACCGTCGGCCGGCCCGTAACCTTCACGGTGGAAGCGAGCGGCTCGCCGGCCCCGACCCTCCAGTGGTACTTTGATGCGGGCGCCATCCCAGGGGCGACGAATGCGTCGTATACGATCGCGAGCGTCCAGGCGGGCAATGCCGGCGCCTATACGGTGGTGGCGACCAATCCGCTGGGGTCGGCAACGAGCAACGTTGCGACGCTGCTGGTTTTGAATTCGACGCCTGGCGGCGGCATTGCCTCGAACGCTCCGCGCTTCACCACCCAGCCCCAAAGTCAGACGGTCCGGGTCGGCGGGACGGTCAGTTTCGCCGTGACGGCTTCGGGCGCACCGGCGCCCGCCTACCAGTGGTATTTCGATGGCCAGGCAATTCCCAACGCCACGCTTCCGACGCTTGCGCTTGGCGGGGTCACGGCGACCGACTCCGGCAGCTTCACCGTCGCGGCGACAAATTCCTCGGGGTCCGTCCTGAGCTCGCCCGCCTTGTTGACGGTCGCGGCCCTGTCGGATGGACCAGTCATCGTCGACCAGCCGGTTGCGCAAACCGTCGCCCCCGGAAGCACCGTGGTCTTCAGCATCACCCCGGGGGAGCTTGGCTCGATCTCGACTTTTTTTCGCGATCTCGATCCGTCCGTTCGCCCCGGTGCCGCGGCGGCGAGCAACCTGGTGGTTCTCTACCAATGGTTTTTGAACGGCTCGGCGATTGCGAACGCCACCGACCCAATCCTGGCGGTCACTGCCAGCGCGGCGACGGCCGGGGCCTACCAATGCTTGGTGACGATCCCGTACGGCGCAGTTCTGAGCGCCCCCGCCCTGCTTACCGTGGCGAGCTCCACCAATCCGGGGCGGCTGGGCAATCTTTCGGTCAACACCGCACTGGGGGCCGGCCAACTGCTCACCGTTGGGTTTGTTAGTGGCGGAGCGGGCACCGCCGGTTCGCAGACTCTGCTTGTGCGCGCCAGCGGACCCGCGCTCACCGCTTTTGGCGTGGCCGGAGTCATCCCAGATCCCCAGCTGAAGATTTTTGACGGCAACCAGGATCTGGTCGCCGCCGATGCCGGCTGGGCCAACTCGCCGGTGAATCAAGCTGCGGTTACGGCAGCGGACGCGGCGACCTTCGCCTTTCCGCTTTCGGATCCCGGCAGCAAGGATTCCGCCGCGGTAGTCACCGTCCCGGCGAGTTCCACCTACACGGCTCAGGTGAACAGCGTTTCGGGGGTTGGCGGAGTAGTATTGGCGGAAGTTTTCGACGACACTCCCGGGGGGGCATTCTCAGCCACGACACCGAGGCTGACCAACCTTTCCTGCCAGCTCCAAGTGACCCCCGGTGGCACGCTCACGGAGGGATTTACGATTGGCGGCACCACCGCCAAGACCGTGCTGATCCGAGCGAGCGGCCCGGCCTTGGCCGCCTTCGGCGTCACGGGAACGAT
>CAZWMF010000602.1:0-2717 GCA_964634535.1 uncultured Opitutaceae bacterium
CTGGGTGCGGCCGGAGGTGACCTGGGGGGCCCTCGCCGGCGCGGCCCTGACCGTGGCCGCGGCCCTCGCGCCCGCGCGCCACCGCGTCGCGGCCGGCCGCTGGTGGCTGCTCGCGCCGCTCCTGGCCTTCAACGCCCTCACCCTGATTGCGACGGCGACGCCTGCCTTCCGTCCGATCCACTTCGGCGGCGAACTGCTCTACCTGCCCCGCTACGTGCCCGCCTGGCGGCCCAGCGCCGCCTGGCCCGCCCTGGTCGGTCCGACCCTCCTGCTCTTCGACGGCCTCTATCTGTCCGCCTTCAACCTGTTCCTGCTCGTGCGGCGGCGGCGCGCCCTGCGGGCGCTGCTGCTCGTGCTGGTCGGCAACGGCCTGGTCTTGGCCGCGTTCGGCACCGTGCAGAAGCTCGTCCACGCCCCGGGCATCTATTTCGGGCGGGTGCGCTCGCCCCAGGATTACTTTTTCGCGAGCTTCGTCTACGACAACCATTGGGGCGCCTTCATCGTGCTGATGACCGGCGCGGCGCTGGCCCTCGCCTGGCATCACGCCGGCCGGTCGGCCGGCCGGAATTTCTATCACACGCCCGGATTCGGGGCCTTGGTGGCGGTCGCCGTCCTGGCCGCGACCGTGCCCCTGAGCGGGGCGCGCGTGTGCACCCTCCTGATCCTCGTCCTGCTGCTCGAGGCCGGCGTGCGCTGGCTGGCGCGCCTGCGCCGCGGCGGCGAGGAGGGCCCGGCCGTCCGGCGCAAGCTGATCGGCGGGGCGCTGGCCGCGCTGTGCGCGGCGGGGGCGGCCTGGTACTTCGCCCAGGACGTGATCGCCGCCCGCCTGGCCAAGACCCGCGACCAGGTCGCCGTCATGCGCACGGCCCACAGCATCGGCAACCGGGCGTTGCTCTATGACGATACCTGGCGGATGGCCGCGGACCGTCCCTGGTTCGGCTGGGGCATGGCCTCGTATCCGCTCGTCTTTCCGATCTATAACCGGCAGGAACCCGATCCGGTCGACCGGCTGCCGAAGGTCTACCACGACGCGCACAGCGATTGGCTCCAGGCGCTGGCCGAGCACGGCTTCGTCGGCACGGTGCTCCTGGCGCTCTGCGCGGTCGTGCCGTGGTGCGGCGCAACCGGATCGCCGGCCCGCGGCTCGGTCAGCCGCCAGCTGCTGGTCGGTTGCGCCCTCGTGCTCCTTTACGCCGGCGTCGAGTTCCCCTTCGGCAACACCGCCGTCGTCCTCGCCTGGTGGGTATTCTTCTTCACGGCGCTGCGCTACGCCGAATTGAGCCGGCGGCCGGCGACTCCGGCCGCGGCGCCATGAGCTGGCCGTTTTCGGTGCTCATCCTCACCCTCGACGAGGAGCGCAATCTGCCGGGCTGCCTCGCCTCGGTGGCGGGGGCCGACGATGTGGTGGTGCTCGATTCGGGCTCGCAGGATGCGACCGTGGCGCTCGCGGAGGCGGCCGGGGCGCGGGTGTTCTATCGGCGCTTCGATTCCTTCGCCGGCCAGCGCAACTACGCGCAGCGCGCGCTCGCGTTTCGCCACCGCTGGGTCTTCCACCTCGATGCCGACGAGCGCTTCACGCCCGAACTGGCCGCCGAGTGCGCCCGGGTGAGCGCCGCATCGCCGGACTGCGACGGCTATTACGCGGCCCCGCGGATGCTGTTCCAGGGTCGCTGGATCCCCCGCTGCACCGACTATCCCGCCTGGCAGGCCCGGTTCGTGCGCGCTCCGGCCTTCACGTTCGTCCAAGCCGGCCACGGCCAGCGGGAGGCCGCGGACATGCGCATGGGCCGCCTGACGGCCAACTATCTTCACGAGGTGCTGCCGGGCGGCCCGGGCGAATGGTTGGCCAAGCACCGCGTCTACGCCCGCGCCGAGGCCGAGCGTCTGGCGGCCGGCGCCCCGGCCCCCTGGACGGATCTGTTCGCCCGCGACCCGCTGCGCCGGCGCCGCGCGCTCAAGGATAGCGCCCGTCTCGTGCCCTTTCGGCCGACGGCGCGTTTCCTCTACCAATACGGGCTGCGCGCCGGTTTTTTGGACGGCCGCGCCGGATGGCGCTATTGCCGGCTGCTCGCCCGCTATGAGGGGTTCATCCGCGACGAATGCCGGCGGCGCCGCGGCGGGCGAATCGTCTTCCTGAACCGCTTCTACTGGCCGGACGAGACGGCCACGGCCCAATTGCTCACCGACCTGGCCGAAGCGCTCGCCGCCCGCGGCCGGACGGTCCTCGTCGTCGCCAGCCGGCCCCCGGGCCCGGGCGCCGCGCAAGAGACGCGCGCGGCCGTGCGCATCCTTCGGGTGGGCAGCCCGCGCAGCCGCTCGCTCGGCCTGGCGGCGAAGGCCCGCGACTGGGGCCTCTTCTATGTCGCCGGCCTCGCCCGCGTGGCGCGCGTCCTGCGACCCGGCGACACGTTGATCGCGTTGACCGATCCGCCCCTGGTCGGCATCGGCGCGGCCGCGGTGGCGCAGCTGCGCCGGGCCCGCCTCGTGCATTGGGCGCAAGATATCTATCCGGAAATCGCCGTCCGCGTGACCGGGCGGCGCGCGCTCGGGCTCATCCGGCCGGCTCGGAATTGGGCGTGGCGGCGCGCGAGCGTCTGCGTCGCTCCCGGCGAAGGCATGGCCGCGGTCATCGCGGCCGCGGGCGTCCCTGCGGACCGGCTCCGGGTGCGCGGCAACTGGGCGCTCGCGGGCCTCCAGCCCGCCCCGCCCCCGGCCGT
>CAZWMF010000603.1:0-774 GCA_964634535.1 uncultured Opitutaceae bacterium
ATCTGTGCACCGGCATCGGCGTGCCGAATTTGGCAAATTTGCTGCCGATGCTCTCGCTCGCGCCGCCGACCGTATCGGTGCAACCATCGAGTGTGTCGCTGGCCGCCGGCCAAAACGCCACCATTACGGTGACTGCCACCGGATACCCGGCCCCAACCTTCCAATGGCAGGTTTCCACCGACGGAGGCCAGAGTTGGACCAATTTATCCAATTCCGCGCCCTATAGCGGCACGGGCACCGACGCACTGCAGATCACCGCGGTCGGCGACAGCCTGAATGGGACCGAGTATCGCTGTCAGATCAGCAATTCCCAAGGGACCGTCGCGTCTGCTCCGGCCGAACTCTTCGTGGAGTCGGGCGGCGACACGCCAGCCCTGCCGCTCTGGGCGCAAGCCGTCCTGGCCGCGCTCCTCGCCTTGGCGGGCGCCTTTGGCTTTCGGAGAGTTGCCCGCGCGGGCGCGGGGTCTAGGCGCTAGCCGGCCGCCGTCCCAAAACCGGTGGCGTTGGCGCCGACAAACGGGCCGCCTGGACGGGTCAGGCAACCCACCGAAATTGCGGCTCCGCACTCCCCGGGAGAGCGCGGAGCCCCGCAGCGCGCCGTCAACCCGCCGCCTGACGGAGAGCTTGGTCGATGTCCTCGCGGATATCGGCCACGTCCTCGATGCCGATCGACAGGCGGACGTAGTCGGCGGTCACCCCGGTCGCGGGCGGGTCGGCCGCGGGGAGTTGGTGGTGGGGGGTCGTGGGGGGGTGTAAAACCAGGCTCTTTGCGGG
>CAZWMF010000603.1:784-2716 GCA_964634535.1 uncultured Opitutaceae bacterium
TGTTGGCCAAGTGGGACAGCAGCTTGACCGAATTGATGAAGCGCCGGCCCGCCTCCAGGCCGCCCTTGATGCCAAAGCCCACGATGCCGCCGAAGCCCCGTTTGAGGTAGCGCGCCGCCTGGGCGTGATTCGGGTCGTCGGGCAGTCCGGGATACGTGACCCAGCTCACGCCCGGATGCGCCTTCAGGAATTGCGCGATCGCCAAGGCGTTTTCCGAGTGCTGGCGCTGGCGCAGGACCAGCGTTTCGAGACCCTGGAGGAAGAGGAACGAGTTGAACGGACTCACCGCCGGACCGATATCGCGCAGGAGCTGCACGCGCACCTTGATGATGAACGCGACGTTGCCGAGCCCGGGAAACGCCCCGAACACGTCCCAGAACTTCAGGCCGTGGTAGCTCGGATCGGGTTCGGTGAATTCCGGGAATTTGCCGTTGTTCCAGGCGAATTTCCCGCCGTCCACGATCACGCCGCCCAGGCTCGTGCCGTGGCCGCCAATGTATTTGGTGGCCGACGCCACTTCGATGTCGGCGCCGAGGTCGAGCGGCCGCACGAGGCCGACGCCCACCGTATTGTCGACCACCAGCGGGAGGCCCGCCTCATGCGCGATCCGGCCGAGCGCCTCAAAATCCGGCACGTCGAGCTTGGGATTGCCGATCGTCTCCGCAAAAATCGCGCGGGTCCGCGGGGTGATCGCGGCCCGGAAAGCCGCGGGATTTTTCGAATCCACGAAGACCACCGTGCGGCCCATCTTCGGCAGCGTGTAATGGAAGAGCTGGTAGGTGCCGCCGTACAGATTGTTGGCCGAGACGATTTCATCGCCCACTTGGGTGATCGCCAACAGGGCCAGGGTGGTGGCCGATTGGCCCGAGGCCACCGCCACCGCCCCGGTGCCGCCCTCCAGCGCGGCCACCCGCTGCTCGAAGACATCGGTCGTCGGGTTCATCAGGCGCGTGTAGATGTTGCCGAATTCCTTGAGTGCAAACAGCGCCGCGGCGTGATCGGTGCTCTTGAACACGTACGAGGTCGTCTGGTAGATCGGTACCGCGCGCGCGCCGGTGGTCGGATCGGGTACTTGGCCGGCATGCACCGCAAGGGTCGCTGGACGATAGACGGAGCTCATGGAAAATGAAATTGAGGAAGGGGTGTCGCCGGTATCTTCGGGGATGGGCGGTGGAGTGGCAATCGTATCGCGCGTTTATGCCACAAATCGAACCGCCCCGGTTTTGCGCAGGAGCGCCGAGCCCGCGCAATCGCGCATCACCCCGATGCGCGATGAAGGAACCCCCAGTCTCGGCCAGCCAGCGGGTCGAATCCGAGCTGGAGCGGCCGGCCAACACCGCGGCCAACCGCCCAGATTGCCATCGCTTATTTGCCGGCGGAGGATTCGGGCCGGACGGGGTTCTCGGCCATCTTCCGGCGTTGATCGAGCAGCAGATTGCCCAGCAGCACGTCGACCAACCCGGCGCCGGCCCCCGAGCCCGCCCCCGTCACATTGATGTCGGGCACGAGCTTGATCCCGTTCTGGGCCAAGGCCTGGGCCACCTGGACGACGGCGTATTTGTCGGCCTCCATCGATGAAATCTTCATTTTGATGACGTCGGCTTCGGCCGTGCCGATCGCCAGAGTCTTGGACGCCTCGGCATCCCCGACCGTCTTGACCACCATGGCATCGGCTTCCGCGTTGAGTTTCTTGGACCGGGCCTGGCCGTCCGCTGTTTTGACCGCCGCCTGTGCGGTGAAATCAGCCACCTGCACACTCCGCTCCGCGGTTACAACGGTCGGCTGCGTGTCCGCCATCGCCTTGGCCTGGGCGAGTTCCTTGCGCGCGTCCTCGGCGATCTTCTGCGTCTCATAGGTCACCTTGGCCACCTCGGCCACTTTGCGGTCGGTCAGCGTCTTCATGAGCTCGTCCGGCGGCACGATGTCTCCGAT
>CAZWMF010000604.1:0-2714 GCA_964634535.1 uncultured Opitutaceae bacterium
GGAGGTTGACGCCCATCCAGAGCAATTCGACCAGGGACCAGATGAGCAGGTCGCCCCGGAACATCATCGTGCGCACGAGCGAATAGCGCGCTCCGGCCAGCCAGATTTGCAGGTAGTTCATCGGATCATCCGCCCACCGCGGTGTGCCGGCGCAGGCCTCGCCGCCAAACGGCCCACGCGGTCAGGAGCAGCACGGCCACCCAAACGGCCTGAATGCCGAGGCCCTGAATGGCGAGCGGCCGGCTGATGCGTCCGGTGAGGATCGCGGCCGGAAAGTACATTTGGTAAAAGAACGGCAGAAAACGGGCGACCAGGAGCACCTTGGCCGGGAGTAGGTCCAGCGGGAACATTTGTCCGCCCAGCACCGACTCGACCGCCATCGAAAGGATGACGAAGCCTTGAATCTCCAGGAACCAGAACGTCAACAGTCCGAACAAGTAGGCGATCGTGAATTGAACCAGCGCGGCCAGCGCCATGGCCGGCAGGGCCAGGCCGATGCGCCAGGTCTCGGACGGCAGGACGAGCCAGGGACGCAGCAGGGGCAGGAGAGCCACGAGCGGGATCAGCACCAGCCCGCCGGACACCAGCCGGGCCGAGGCAAAGATGCTCAAGCGATACAGATAGTAGTTGATCGGTTTGAGCAGGAATTGGTTGATCAGGCCGTTGCGGATTTCCTCGCTGATTTGATAGTCCTCGTTGAAGGCGCCGATGAAGTACTGGAGGGCAAGCAGGACGACGAAGTAGGTGAAGGTCTGGGCGAATCCGAAGCCGCCGATTCGGGTCGCGCCGGCGAAGACCGCGCTCCAGAGCAGAAAGACCACGCCGAGATGGAAGAGCGAAAACGCGCTCCGGATGGCGAAGTTCCACCGGTAGACGATGTTGCTCTGCAAGCCCAACAGGAACGCCTGACCGTATTTAATCACCGCAAGATTACAGGAGTCCGAAACGGGCGATCACTTCCTTGGCGAGGCCGCGGTAGGCGAGCGCGCCCGGATTGGTCGCGTCGTAGGCAAAAATGGTCTGACCAAAGCTGGGCGCTTCGCTCAGGCGCACGGTGCGGGGGATCACCGTGGTGAAGATCTTATCGGGCAGGTGCTGCTTGACCTCGTCGACGACTTGCCGGGACAGGTTGGTGCGCCCGTCGTACATGGTCATCACGACGCCGCCCAGATCCAAATGGGCGTTGATGCCGGCGCTGCGCAGCCGCTCGACGTTGCGGAGGATCTGGCCCAGGCCTTCCAGGGCCAAGTACTCGCATTGCAGCGTGATGAGCAGATGGTCGGCCGCGACCAGGCTGTTCATGGAGAGCATGCCGAGCGCCGGCGGACAGTCGATCATCACCACCCGGTACTTGTCCTGCTGGCGCACCGGTTCGAGCACGCTGCGCAATTTGAGCAGGAAGTTTTCCCCCTGGGCCAATTCGACTTCCGCCGCCGCCAGATCCTCCTCGCTCGGGATCAAATCGAGGCCGGGCACGGGGGTCGACACGATCAAGTCCAGGGCCGCACCCTCGCCGCGCAGTGGTCCGTACAAGCTTCGCCCCTCCTGTTTTTCCACGCCCACCGCGCTCGTGGCGTTAGCCTGGGGGTCGAGGTCGATCAGGAGCACGCTCACGCCCTTCTCGGCCAGGGCGGCGGACAGGTTGACCGCGGTCGTGGTCTTGCCCACTCCCCCCTTTTGATTGGCGATGGTAAAGACAGTCGTAGCCATGCTGGCGCGGAATTTTTATGAAAAACGGGCAAAAGTCACCCCAATCGCTCGGCAAATGCGTTAGCGGCGGCCCGACGCGAATCGCCGGCATAGCCAACCGCGGCCCCGACAAAGGCCGGCGCCTATTTGACCGTCAGTACGCCGTGCATGCCCACCTGGTAGTGGGCTGGAAAGCTGCACAGGAACGGATAGTCGCCCGGTTCGGTGGGCGCCTTGAAATCGACTTCGCCCGACTGGTGGGGACCTTGAAGCGGTATCAGGGCGATGATCTCGTCCTTGAGGGATGGCGGAATATAATCGGTATCCTTGGCCGAAATCGCCGCCTGGGAGAAGGCCAGCGGGTCGGAGCCCTTCTTGAGCAGGACCCAATTGTGGGCCATCGCCTCCTTCGGCGTCGAGCCGATGTTTGTGAACACGACCTTGAGTTCCTGG
Source organism: uncultured Opitutaceae bacterium (assembly GCA_964634535.1). Classification (GTDB taxonomy): domain Bacteria; phylum Verrucomicrobiota; class Verrucomicrobiia; order Opitutales; family Opitutaceae; genus Palsa-1447. The sequence goes on from CAZWMF010000604.1 coordinate 2,143, forward strand.
CCGGGCGCGGCCTCGATCGATGTCTGATTGTACCGCATGAGGTCGTTGGCCGTCAGGTCGACTTCCAGGGGGCCATTGGACGCGCCGGTCGATGATCCGGATGAAGACCCGGACTGGCCGCAGCCGCCCAGGGCCAAGCCGACGGTTATGCTCCAAAACGCAATAGTAGACTTCTTCATATCGTACGGAACCATGGGTCTGGAAGGCATTCAGGCAAATCGGAAGCGCAATTTGCTCTCGCAAGCAACCGGATATCTTAAAGATGGGGGAGGGGTCTCCCCGGGGGTGGTTCCGCTCCGGGAACGAGCGATTGATAAGAATAGGGCTTGAAAACCCTCAACCTTATCGAAACTTGATGGCTTCCTAATTCCCGCCGATTCCTGATTCCCGCTAACGATTCCATGCGCCAGCCCTCTCCTATCTCGTCCTGTCTCCGTCATGCCCGGCTGGCTTTGGCGGCGGCTGCCCTCCCCCTGGTGTCGGGCTGCCAATGGTGGAGTTTGGATGGTCCCCAATCGACCATCACGACGGAAGGGCCGGTTGCCGAAAGCCAACGCCATTTGTTCTATGTC
>CAZWMF010000605.1:0-1510 GCA_964634535.1 uncultured Opitutaceae bacterium
GCACTGCCCCCGGGGTAACCAGCGCGAGGGACCTCCAGGAACGCTTCCCCGACCCCGAGCTTGAGATTGAGGAACAAGAGCCCCTCCGAATTGAGCAGCGCGCGAAAATCGGCCAAGCAGGCCCGAAACTCCGATTTCGTCAGGTGGTACAGGCACGCGCAGGCCCAGATGCCATCGAAGGTCTGACCGATTGAGCGGACCTGGCGAAAATCGCATTGCAAATAGGTCCCGTCCCCATCCGCCGCTTTGGCGACCGCCAGCATTCCTTCCGAGAGATCAATCGAAACGACGAGGGCCCCCAGGGCCTTCAGAAAGCGGGAGTCCCGCCCATCCCCGCAACCGGCGACGAGCACGGAGCGCCCGCGCAGCCGCCGAAAGAACTCGCGCATCGAATCTTCCAGCCACGCCCTAATTTCCGGGGTGGCGGTGAGATGGTAGGCGGGAGCAATCTTGTCGTAGGTCTCGATGGTCTGGTCCACATGGTCCATAGGATGATGGGCGGCAGAGGATTTAAAGAGCGGTTCTCGGCTTGAACGATCTTGGGTGCGCGGCGATCAAAGGTTTGGAAAAGGCTGCCTGCGGCAAGCCCGGAGAACCATGAATCTTCTGAACCCCAGCGAGGAAGCGACGATTGCTCTCCGAGCGGAATGAACGATGCTAATCGAAAACTGGGCGCCACCCTACCTGACATGACACGGCCGCCAGCTTGCGAAAATTCCCAGCTTAATTGCTCGCCGCTTCGGCACGGCAGCTTCCCGCTTTTTCTTGGCTTGACCATCTTTGTTCTTGCCGGCGGTTGCGTGCATCTGGCCTCGAACAAGGAACGGGAAGCATCGTTTGCACCCTTCAGCGAGGCCCGGATCGGCGCTCAAACGGCGAAGGAATTTCTGGTCGACCGATTGGGATTTCTAATTACCGGCGAGACCGTAAAGCTTTCCAAGAGCGAGACCAAGGGAATCATTATTGAAGCTACCAATTGCTATCTCGGCTCGGTCACACCCATTGACCGGCGCGGCTATTTTCTGACCGCCGCTCATTGTATTGGTCCCCGTCCCGTTTATGTAATACTCAGCGACGTCGAGGGGAAGAACCAGTATGCTCAAGCCCGAATAGTTTGGGCCGGCAATCCAAAATCTGAGGATCTGGCGATCCTCCAAGTCCCCCTCCAGGTTGACTACGTGTTCGAGTGGGCTACCGATCTCAAGTCATCGGACCCGGTCCTGGGCGTCGGACCCAATTTTGATTTGGAGAATTTCACCGGTCTGTCGACGGAGATTTTTTCCGGAAAAATCTTGGGAAAATCGGCGCTAGCCGGCTCGCCGATTCAAGGTACGAAAATTTCCCATGACGCTCCCGTTCGTCCTGGCGATAGCGGCGGGCCGCTCGCCACCACCGACGGAAAATTGATCGGCATCAACGTGCGCATGGACGGGATCATCGACGCCAAGAATGTCTTCGTTCGAAGTCCGTTTGTTCGGCGGACCATGACGGCCCTTCGTCCCGACCTGAA
>CAZWMF010000605.1:1520-2697 GCA_964634535.1 uncultured Opitutaceae bacterium
GTTTTGCGAAAATCTCGGGTTACACGGTCGAGCCCCACCTCTCGATGGGCAAAAAGCTGCAAGAGCCGGTCCATGCGCCCGAACCGACCTCTGCGACTTGGACAGCGACTGCGGAGCAACCGTTGCATTCGGAGTAGTCGCGGCGTATCGCAACCGTAGGCTGTGCCCGGCGGGTAGCTCCCAAAAACATTGTTCGGTATCAGGCATTCCGGGTATTAGAGACTAAACTGCGATGATCACGGATGCATCTTTGCTGAATCGCTATGTCACGGGCCGCTCGGACGCGGCCTTTGCCGAGCTTGTCCAGCGACATTTGCCGCTGGTCTATTTCACCGCACTTCGACGACTGCACGGGGATAGCTATCGGGCGCGCGATGTTGCGCAGATCGTCTTCACTCAACTTGCTCGTCAAGCGTCGGCCCTTTCAACCCATTCTTCGCTAGTCGGATGGCTCTATACCACCACCCGCAACACGTCGGCTAGGATCGTTCGCGAGGAGATTCGCCGGGCGACCCGAGAAAAGGAGGCCCAGGCCATGTTACCGGACCCGAATGATTTTGCGCCCACAGCTAACTGGGATCGAATCCGTCCCACGCTGGACGACGCACTGGCGCAGTTGAAAGCAAAAGATCGCGAAGCCCTGCTGATGCGATTCTTCGGCGGACTATCTTACGCCCAGATTGCCGATGCCCAAGAGCTCAGCGAAGATGCGGCGCGGATGCGGATCAATCGCGCCCTGGAGCGCCTGCGCGGCCGCCTGATCCGTTGTGGAGTGACGTCGACCGCCGCGGCCCTCGCCGAAGCGCTGAGCACCCAAACCTCTTTGGCGGCCCCTGCTGGACTTCCCATGCAAATCACTCAGGCCGCCCTCTGGGGAGCGGCTGCTCCCGCCTCCGCGCTCTCCTACATCCTTATGAGTACCACCACCACCAAGATGGCCAGCGCAGTCGTCCTGATCGGATTGGGCCTGATTGTTTGGCAACACCGAATCAATCAACAATTGGGTGATCAGGTGGCTTCGCTCGCGCAGAAGAGCCGGGAAATTAAATCGCTCCGAGCGGAAGATCGGCGCTTGTCCGAGCTTGCGGATCTATCACGCCCGCTCGAATCCGCCCCGGGAGGTTCGTTGCCACTGCGGACATCAAACCCGACTTCAGAATCGGCTGCGTGGGCGGAG
>CAZWMF010000606.1:0-2694 GCA_964634535.1 uncultured Opitutaceae bacterium
TTTGCGCGCTCGCGGGCGCAACCCTGGTCCACAATGAGACCTACCGCAGCCCGTTTGCCTTTTGGACCGAGGTGGCGCGTTGGCGGCCGGACAATGCCGGGGCCCACAACAATCTGGGAAATATCCTGCTGGAGCGCGCCGATCTGGACGGGGCCGCCGCGCAGTATGCCGAGGCGCTTCGCCTGGTGCCGACCTATGCGGACGCTCATCTCAATCTTGGCCACGTCCGCGTGCGACAGGGCCGCTTGGCCGAAGCGGTCGACCATTATCGGGCGGCGTTGCGCTTCCAAGCCGATTCGGTCGAGGCGCATGTCGCCTGCGGCGACGCGCTGGCCCAATTGGGTCGATCCGCCGAGGCGATCGACGAGTACGAAACGGCGCTCGCCCTTCAGCCCAATCAGGCCGATGTGCACAACAATCTCGGTGGTTTGCTGGCCGAGGCCGGCCATTTGGCGGAGGCGCGGGCGCACTTTGAGGCGGCGGTGAGCCTCCGGCCGGACTTTGCGCCCGCCCGCGACAATCTGGACCGTGTGAAGCAGATGATGGCGGCGCCGTAGCCTGCATCCCTCGCAGAGAGGCATAGCCGCAACCAAAGGAATGATTCGATAACCGTGGCGGCAAGACCCGAGGCCTCGATTCTCGGAGGAGAAAATCGAGAAGTCGTCGCGGATTGCTCCGCAGTGAAGGGATAATGACATGAATTCCCTCGAATCGGCGCACGGGCCGCCGCGCTTTCGTTCTGTGATAAGACGCCGCATCCAACCGTTTTGTGAGCGACGCAGGTCAGTCTGGCGCCGGACCCGGCTGCTTGGCGCGTAAGCGGTCGGCGGCGGCGGCCTGGGCGGCGGCCTCATCGGTGCGGCCCGCTTCCTGAAGGGCCAAGGAGAAATTGGCGTGGGCTTCCGCCCAGGTCGGATTCAGGCGAACGGCCTGCGCGAATTCGGCCAGGGCTTCGGGCAGTCGGCCGGAATCGGCCAAAGCCATGCCCAGGCCATTGTGCGCTTCGGCCAAATCGGGCTGGATCCGCAGGGCTGCGGAGAATTGGGCGATGGCCTCGGACAACCGGCCCGATTGCGCGAGCGCGAGGCCGAAATTGCTCCGGGTCTGCGCATCCTCCGGATCGAGCCGAAGCGCTTCGCCAAACTCCGTCAGCGCTTCGGGCAGGCGACCCGACAGGGCGAGCAGGCTCGCCCGATTGCCGCGGGCGCCTGGCAGGTCGGGCTTCAGCGCCAACGCGCGCCCATACTGGTCGATGGCCTCGGGCAGGCGGCCCAGCGTCCGCAGGGCATTGCCCCAGTTGTATCGCGCCTCGGGGTAGTTGGCGCGCAGGAGGAGGGCGGCCTCGTATTGCGCGATGGCTGCCGCCGGCTGCCCTGCCCGGGCGAGTGCGCGGCCCAGGTTGTAATGCGCCTCGGGCAAGTCCGGCTTGAGTCGGATCGCCTCCCGCCCGTGGGCGATCGCGTCCTCCGGATCGCCCGCGTCGGTCAGCACGAGCGCGAGATTGCTTTGGACGAGCCAGCATCCGGGGTTTCGCGCAAGGGTCGTCTCATAGAGGGTGCGAATATCCCGATAGGTGGCCGCTTGGGCGCGCGTCAGGAGTGCCAGGGCGGCGACGCATCCGGCCGCCGCGTAGGGGGCCAGACCGGATTGGTTCCGCCAGCGCGCCCAGGCGGCGGCCGCCCCGCCCAGAACGCCGATGAGCGCCAAATGTGCGTAGTGGTCGGCCACCAGGGCGAATTTCATGAAGTAAATGTCGGTCAGCCCCATGACCGGCACGAGCATCAGCGTGAAATAGGCCCAGGCGAAAAGCGGGGGGCGGGACCAGCGGTGGCGAAACCGCCAGAATACGGCCGTGAGGCCGAGCGCGGCGCCGGGTGCCAGCCACCACCGGAAGTCGCCCGGATCGATGTGCCATTGCGGATAGACGAAGATCAGGTTCAGGGGCCAAAGGATCTTGTAGAGATAGAACCAGACGACCGCGCCCGCGCCCAGGAGGCGCTCGGTCGGACCGGCGTTGCGGACCACCTCGGCCGAGCCGTGCTTTTGGAACCAGATGTCCACGAGTGTGAATCCGACGGCGATCGCGAAGTAGGGCAGCAGACTGGCCACGTCGCGCCGCGACGGCCGGCGCCGCCAGGCGATCAGGCCCAGCAGCACGATCGGCAGCAGGGCCACCGAACCCTTGCTCAGCATGCCGAGCGTAAACAGAACCCACCCGGCCAAGGACCATCGCCGCTGTTCGGCTGGAGGCACCGGCGGCTCGGCCGGCGCTGCGGCGGCGCCCGTCCGCAGAAAGCATGCGACCGTCAGCAGGAAAAAACCCAGGGCCATCAGATTCTTGCGCTGGGTGATCCAGGCCACCGACTCCACGTTGATCGGGTGGACGGCGAAGAGAAACGCCGCCAAATAGGCGCCGGGCATCCGCAGCCGTCCGAGAATCCGCCAAAGCAGCAGCGCCTCGGCGATGTGCAGGATCACGTTCGTGACGTGGTAGCCGGTCGCGTGCGGTCCCCAGAGGCGCCACTCCAACCACAGGGTGGTGGATGTGACCGGCCAGTAATCCGGGGCCTCCCGGCTGAACCAAAAGCGCCGGAGGCCGTCCGCCGCGTGGATGAGCGGGTTTTGGGTGAGGAACGTGTCGTCGTCCCAAATGAAGCCGGCCGTGAGCGCGGGCCAATAGGCCGCGAGCGTGAC
>CAZWMF010000607.1:0-2690 GCA_964634535.1 uncultured Opitutaceae bacterium
AGTGCGGCGGCGATGAGCACAACGCGAATCATGGCTGATCCTCCGCAATCGTGGGGGGTCGGATAGCGCAGACAATCGTGCGCCCATTCCCCTCGACAAATTCATATTTGATTGTGGGATCGTAGACGACATCCAGCAGCCACATCATTCCAGCAAAGTCATCGCGTGAAGGGGCTCCAAATTTTGCAACAGTCTCGTCGTCATCCTCTGTCGCGCACGCCTGGAAGCCGCCAAGCATCGCGCATTCGCCGTGAAACACTCCGTGAAAATACGGCTTTTCCACTTCTACAACAGTGTGCCGGCGGACGTGTGCTTCGCCCAACGTGTAGATGGCGGGCCATGCCCCGTATCCGGCCAGCAGGGCGAGGATGATCGCAAGGCGGGTCATTTCCCAAACCTTTCCGCCGCCACAATCGCCATCCACTCGGTCGAGCCGCTGCGCCGGAACACCAGGGCGTCGTGCCCTTTCAGATGATCGAGAATGATTTTCCCCGGCACAGCGATGGCCGGCATGTTGACGACCTGAATCTTTTCGCCGCGCAGCACCTGGGCGAACTGCGTCATCCGCATCGCTACGAGGTCCTTACCCGCGGCGCGCACCTTGCCGACCACCACTTGGTGGAGCATGCGCAGCACGCTATGGCGCCCGCCCGTCCCCGCGGCGATTTTGCACTGAAGCACCCAGCGCCCGGTCGGTGTGTCGAGCACCTCGACGTCGCCGGGGTAGCCGACCGCAGCGCCGGACAACGGAATTTTGCGCGTGTCGAAACCAAGCGCCTTCAGGTCCTTGGCGACCTGCAATTCGAACAAGGCGCCCTTGCGCCGGCTCATCGATCCCACGTCGGGCCTCTCCTTCTTTCCGCCGGCCAGCAATCCTTCCGTGATTTCGGAAGCGCGTTCGATCTTTGCGACGCTGAGAATCGTCGCCCAGAAGCGCGGCGGGACGAACCCGCCGGTGCCGCGACGATCGGCCGGGCGGTTCCACTGGCTGCATGTTTCGGCGCTGACCCCGATCAGTTGCGCGGCGCGGCGCACCCCGCCAAGCGCCCGCACCACCGTCGCGGCGGGCTCGCATGCGAATCTGTAGTGACCTTCGTGGGTGGTCATTTTTTGATATACCTGTTTGCCTCAAACACTTCGGCAAGCACGGGCATTCCCGGCATCCAGCGGCGCTCGCGTTCCATGATTCTTTTCATTCTCGATGTCGCTTCGACATCTTCGACTGGGGCGCCGGCCGCCACTTCATCATAGACGGTCAACAAGACTTCCCAGCCAGGAATCGATTCGATTTCCTGCTTGTCCTCTTCCATAATGTCGCGGCAGGAAGATTGGCTGCACTGCTCCAGCCCGGTGCCGCCCCACCACCGCGCATCGCCCCATCCGGCGTTGCGCCCATCGATTCGAATCCACCCCTGGTAGACAATTTCTTCGTCATATTTTCCGGGAACCAGTCGGGCGTCCGGGTAGTAGAACGGACGTCCGCTTGGCAAAATACAGACCAGCCACCAGCCGTCGTAGTGATAAGAGACGCTGCTGAAAGCGTAAGTTGTTCCCGGGTTACGCATTGCCGTTTTCGCAGCAGCTCCTAGACCCCTCCAGCCATCTTTGATTTTCGGAAAACGCTCGTGGTAGGCGTCGTGGATACGGTCGGTTTCCGTCATCGGGAGCGTGACGCCCTTGAGCGCCAGATACGAGTTGAACCGTGTTTTCCCGAGTCCGTAGGAACATCCGAGCGTCGTCTCCTTCATGGTGGTGTAGTCACGCAAATCTTCTGTTTTACTCAGCGTCCGCCCGTAGACGGTGCGGCCGAGATCAAGATAGAGACTTTCGCGACGACGAAGAATCTCGACGGCGTCCCATTGCCCGACGAGGGTGAAGTAGAAGCATGGCTCGACCGACGAATAGTCCCCGACGACCAATTTGCGGCCCGGCCCGGCGACGATGACCCCGCGCAGGGCCGCCGACACCGCCGTCGAGACCGATACGCCCTGTTTGGCGCGGATCGACGAGACGTCGTCACGCAACAAGGCGTCGACGACGAGTTCCTGGTCGAATTTCTTGTAGGGGCGCGGCAGGTTGAGGACATTGATTCCGTCGCCCGTATCTCGTCCGGTGTGCGCGCCATGGTAGATTGCCATGTCGCGCGCCCGTCCGTCGCTCATCAGACGCCCGCGCATTCGCGGCAACTTGCTGGTCGAGGATTTCCCGCCGACGTCGCGGCGTGCCTCCAGCACGGCGATCGCCATGGGATCGAGCTGCCGCGCGCCGTCGCGATGGGCGGCGAGCACGCCTTCGACCGTTTCCTTGCGCAGGTCGGTCAGATAGAGCCCACGACGCGCGCAGAACGCGATGATCTGTCCGGGATTGGTCAGAGCGAAGCCACGATCGCCGGTCATCTCGACGACGCGCGCCAGCGCTCCTTCGGTCTCGTGCGCCACGGCGGCACTCATGGCGTCGATCAGCGCGCCATCGAGCGGCACGCCGCGACGGTTCATGCGCTCGGTTTGCAACCAGTAAATGCGTTCGGCGGGCGGGAGCTCGGGGAGATAGCGGTCGAGATCGCGCTCGGCGTCAATGTCCTGGGCGCAATAAACGGCCACGGCTGCGAGGCGTGCTGCGTCGTCAAACCACTTGGCGCCCTGACCTTTCGAAAGAAAAGCCGGTCGAGGCTGGGAGCATTGAAGCATTTG
>CAZWMF010000608.1:0-2685 GCA_964634535.1 uncultured Opitutaceae bacterium
CGATCGCCGAGCGGCTCCGGGTGCGGGTGCGTCACCTCAAGTTGCATGGGGCGCTTTACCATATGGCGGCTCGGGATGGCGCGCTTGCGGCGGCGATTGTCGACGCTGCGGCCGAACTCGACGCCGCTCTGATTCTGGTCGGGCCGCCGGGAAGCGCGCTTTTGGCGGCGGCCAGCGCGCGCGGTCTGGCCACGGCGGCCGAGGTCTTCGCGGATCGGCGCTACCGAAGCGACGGGTCGCTCGTGCCGCGCGGCGCCCCGATGGCGCTCATCGCGGATCCGGCCGAGGCGATCGCGCAAGTCGTCGGCATGGTGCTACACGGGACGGTCCGGTCGATCGACGGGACGAACGTCGCCGTTCGGGCCGACACGGTGTGCCTGCACGGAGACGGTCCGGACGCGGTCGGCTTCGCGCAGGCGCTGCGCACGGCATTGGCTGGGCAAGAGATCGTGCTCCGGCCAGTCCACGGCTAATCCGCCTCCCGCGCGGCGCGCTCAAACGTTGAAGCGGAAGAGGGCGACGTCGCCCTCCTGAAACACGTAGTCCTTGCCCTCCAGGCGGTACTTGCCCGCCTCGCGGGCGGCGGCGACGCTGCCCAGGCGGTGGAGATCTTCGTAGGACACGACCTCGGCCTTGATGAAGCCCTTCTCGAAATCGGTGTGGATGACGCCCGCGGCCTGAGGGGCCTTCCAGCCTTTCTTGATCGTCCAGGCGCGAACTTCCTTTTCGCCGGCCGTGAAGTAGGTTTGGAGTCCGAGGAGGGCGTACGACGTCCGGATCAGGGCGGATACGCCGGAATCGGCGACGCCCAAATCCTTGAGGAACTCCCTGGCCTCTTCCGGCGACAGGTCGACGAGTTCGGCCTCGATCTTTGCGCTGATCGGAACGTAGGCGGCGTCGTGGTGGGTCCGGACATAGCCGGCCACCAGCTGGACAAAGGGATTCTGTTCGGCCGTGGCCAGGTCGCTCTCCGCGACATTGCAGGCGTAGAGCACCGGCTTCGCCGTGAGCAGTTGGAAAAGCTTGAGCAGGCGGGTTTCCTCCTCGTGCACCGGGAGGAGATTGGCCGGCTTGTTCGCATTGAGGTGCGGGGCCAGCCGCTCCAGCAAAGCCAGTTCGGCCTGGGCATCCTTGTCCCCGCTCTTCGCCTTCTTTTGGGTCTTGTCGATGCGCTTTTGCACGGCATCGAGATCGGCGAGAATGAGTTCGGTGGTGATCACCTCGACATCGCGCACGGGATCGACCGAGCCCATCGTGTGGACGACATCCGGATCTTCGAAGCAGCGCACGACATGGATGATGGCGTCGACTTCGCGGATGGTGCCGAGAAATTGGTTGCCCAGCCCCTCGCCCTTGCTCGCCCCCGCCACCAGGCCGGCGATGTCGACAAACTCGACCGCGGCCGGAACCACGACGGAGGTCTTCGCGATCTTCATCAGGATCGCCAACCGCTCGTCCGGCACGGTCACGACGCCGACATTCGGGTCGATCGTGCAAAACGGATAGTTGGCCGCTTCCGCTTTGCGCGAGCGCGTCACGGCGTTAAAAAGGGTCGATTTGCCCACATTCGGCAGCCCGACGATACCGGCTTTTAGCATAGAACAGGCGACCCTCGCCGCTCACCGCCAGCGGGTCAACGCGGAATCCCTTCGTCGCTCCCTGTCTTATTGGAAATTGGCGAGACGGCCCACAAACTGATCCTGACCGGTTTCACAGACGGCTTGACAGCCTGCGCCAAACACGGTGCATTTACCGGCTTTTCCCTAGAGATCGTCCTACTTTTAGCACCATGGCACTGAAGATTCGTCTCACCCGCATCGGCTCCACCCATCAGCCCCATTACCGCGTCGTGGTCGCCGAGGCCCGCTCGCGCCGCGATGGCGCGCCGGTCGAAGTCCTTGGTACCTATGATCCTCGGACCAAAGCGACCCAGGTGAAGCTCAATCTGGAACGCGTGGACTACTGGCTGGGCAAGGGCGCCAAGCCGAGCGATACCCTGCACGCGATCATCAAGAGGGCGCGGCGATCGGCCGTAGCCGCTCCGGCGCCCGCTGCGGAACCGGCGGCGAGCTAGTCTCGCCTCGGACGCCGTTGCGTTGCGGATCCTTTCGAGGGGAATGAAAAGAGCATGCGGATTGACGTCCTCACTCTCTTTCCGCGCATGCTCGACGGCTTTTTTACCGAAAGCATTCTGGGCAAGGCAGTTCAATCGGGTGTTATCGAGGTAAAGGTCTGCGACCTGCGGACCTGGACGACCGACAAGCATCGCACCGCCGACGACCGGCCCTTTGGCGGTGGCGCCGGCATGGTGTTGAAGCCCGAACCGGTCTTTGCCGCGGTGGAGGCCCTGCAAACCCCGGGCTGCCAGCGGATTTTTCTGAGCCCGGATGGGGAACGGTTTACGGCGGACATCGCCAAGGAACTCTCCGGGGAGAAGCACCTGATCCTCATCAGCGGTCACTATGAGGGAATGGACCAGCGGGTCCGCGACCAAATCGTCGACCGCGAGCTAAGCATCGGCGACTACGTGCTGACCAACGGAACCCTGGCCGCGGCCGTGGTCATCGACGCGCTGAGCCGGTTTATCCCCGGTGTTTTGGGGGAGCAAATGTCGTTGACGCACGAATCCTTCAACGGCAGGTTGCTCGACTTCCCTCAATACACGCGTCCCGCCGAATTTCGGGG
>CAZWMF010000609.1:0-2684 GCA_964634535.1 uncultured Opitutaceae bacterium
GGCGTCAAGGGTCTGCCCGATGGTCCTGCGATTGCCGCACCTTCCCGGGCATAGAGCTGTTCCGGGGTTCCCAGTTTGCCGTTGAACCGCCCAGCCCGCGTGACAAAGCGGGCCGCGATCAACTGCCCCGCCGCCCGCGCCTCTTCCTCCGGCCGTCCCGCCTCGATCAGGTTTCGGGTGACGTCATCTGCGATAAAGGCTCTCTGAGCACCAATGGTGCGTTCAGGGCTAGGTACGCCAGCACTAGGAGCTGCGCCCGGTCTTTCGACGTTAGGCGGTGCTTCACCGCTTGGTTGAACGCTAGGCACTCCGGGCACTGGCACCGGTTCACGCTGTTGTGGAACTTGCTCTTGCGCTTCATTTCCCGTCCCCGCTTCTCTCGCTGCCAGCATATCAGCAAATGACTTGAACCGCTCTGGCTCGACGGTTCCAGTCCCGACGGTATCCGCCGCCCTGCGGTAAGCGGCCGAAATATCTGGGGATAACTCCCTTATTTGCGCGTTTATGGCGTCCAAATGCGGCTGGGCGGCATTTTGTTCCATTCCCTCGCCCTGCCAGGATTGGAGGGCGTCCCGCTGTTTGATCAGGGCCTCATACTTCTGGAACGTCTCCGGTTCCATCTGCCGGGCGACGGCGTGGAGGTCCGGTTCCGGCGGTTCTCCGATCGCGGCGTGTTCGTTGCGGGCGTTCTCCTGGGCGGTCAGGGCGGCCTCCGGGGCCTGCTCCTGCGTTCCCTGAAACACCGGCTCGGTGATACCCGGACCCAAAACCTTCAAATCAGCGGCTTGGGCAAGCGTGGGATGGGGCCTTCCAAGGACGGTCCGGGCCGGCCGCGCGCCCATCTCCGTCAGGGTCTCGCCAATATGGTTCGGTCGGTTGAATACCGTCCCGAATACGGTGGCGATCGCGACCTTGCGCCAATCGAGATTTTCGTCGGAAAGCTTCTCGTTGCCGGCCTCCATGCCGCCCATCAAAGCGCCGCCGAACATGCGCGCACCGACGGGATGGGCCATGATGCGCTGCAGTGCGGTGGCGTTTTCGGGGAGATCGCCCAAAACAGCCTTCGGGCTCATGGTCACGGCATAGGGAAGCAATCCCCCAAGGAATGAGGCACCGGAATGCTGCTGCTCGTCCAGCCGGGCCTGCCGGTCGCCGAAGCCAAGCGCATCCTGCCAGGAATCGGGGAGCTTCTTGATCGCCCAATTCTGGGCGCTTTGAACGGCCTGGGCGCCGAAATATCCCCCGGCCAAACCGCCGAGCACGCCACCGACCGCCCCGCCGATCGGACCGAACGTGGCGCCGGCGGCCGCGCCGGTCTCTGCGCCCAATCCCACGCCGGCTAGACTGCCTGCGGCTGGGAGGGTTGCTTTCTCGGCACCTCGAGCAAATGCACCGACGGTCGAAACCGGAGACGGTCCGACATCGCCAAATTTGGAGAATGGATTAGCGTCGTTGTCATTGGCGACGGGCTGAGGTTGATCGACACTTTGTCGACCGGCCTCCGGCACCGTCGACGCCTTGTCCGGGTCAAACTGGTCAAATGGATTCGCCGACGGTGGGGTAAGCGGATCAGCCACGGATGCCACCGACCACGGCGTTAGATCGTGCCTCGCTGCGCTGTTCCTCGCCGGGCTTTATGGCATTCTCCCGCACGAGTTTGTCCAAGATGCCCTCTTCCGGCAGATGGGAGGCACCCGGCACGGCTTCCTCGCCCTCATACCCGGTTCCCGGGGCGTGACCGGTCCGGCCGTAGTGCAGGACGTTCGCCGTGGCCTTCTGCAATAGGCTGGGGCCGCCGGCTGCCGGCTTAGCCGGTTCGGGCTGTGTTCCTGGGGCAACATACCCTTTTGGCGGGGCCTTTTTCAGGATATCCTCGGCCGTATAACCACTTGGCGCGAACTTCTGATTGAATGCCGCGATATATTCCGGGGTCGGATTGTCGCGAAGCATCGAAACTGCCCCGGCCCATTGCTTCGGCTCCCATGGAGTTCCGTCGGCTTTGTGCGGCGGGGCCGCCATCAGGCCGCCCCATGCCTTGGCCTCGACGCCTTCCGGCGCCGGCGGGACGGTCAAATCAGGTTTCACCCCGCCTTGCGCCGAGATCGAATCCATCGCCCTTTGAGCCGGTGGGTAAACCCGGTCCATGATAGCGTCCATCTTCTTGCTGTCGTTCAAGAATTCCATCGGGTCTTTGCCGCCGGCCACCCATTGCGAATAGGCGGTTTCGAAGGCCGGGACGAAATCATGATTGAAGCGGTCAAGGCCCTTCTGATTCTTGTACGGCTTCCCAGTGATCGCGGACATCTCATCGTCGATCGCCATCTTGCTCTTGTAGTAGTCGAGCTGATGCGATTTGACCGTAGTTATCCCGGCCTGATCTGGCTGTTTTTTCAAGGTGTTCTGGGTGTCGAGCAATTCCTTGACGCCGCGTTTGGTCAAGGTTCCGTCGGCACCCATCTGAATGATTTCCTGGGGCCCGTTGATGCGGTCCGGGGCATCGGGGGACGCAAGCAGGCGTTTCAAGGCGCTGGAATAGGCCGGCCCGTATTGCAAAGGATCCGACACCCCGCCGTCCCCGATCGCGAACTTGTATAGGTTCTGCATTTCATTCGATGGAAGGCCGGATGTCGCGATTTGACCAATGATTCCATTGGTGTCGCCCTTGATGATGCGCGCGGTGAAAT
>CAZWMF010000610.1:0-2678 GCA_964634535.1 uncultured Opitutaceae bacterium
GGACAGGACGAACATCGCCGAAAGCACCAAGGTCACCGTTACCAAATTGCCGACCGCGGTCGACAAGAGGTCGGTGAACGCGTCGCGCACCCCGCCGACGTCGCTGTTGAGGCGGCTGACCAGCGCGCCGGTCCGGGCGCGGGTGAAGAAGGCGAGCGACATCTGCTGGACGTGGGCGAAGACCTTGGTCCGCAAGGCATACACCATCTCGAGGCCCACCTTGGCCGCGAGCCGACGCTGGGCGAAGGTCAGGCTCGCGTCGAGGATCGATACGCCGGCGGCCAGGAGCGCCAGTTCGACCACGAGGCGCGGCTGCGCGGCCAGGATGCCGCGGTTGATCAGCTGACGGTAAATGAGCGGATTGACCACGACGAGCGATGCATCGGCCACGACCAGCGCCAGAAACCCGATCAAGATCCCGGCGTACGGACGGCCAAAGCGCAGGACCCGCCGCACCGTTCCCGGGGCGAGCTTGTGGTCCACGACCCGCTCGTCCTTGTGGAACGAGCCGCGCATGCCAAATCCGTTCATTGCCGTCGCGTGAACAGGCCACGCGCGGCGGCCCGGGTCAACCCGACGATTTCAGGAAAATTTCGGCCTAGAATCGCAACCGGGCGTTGCGATGGCCGCACCGCGGGCAGGCGCACAGCTCGGGCGCGCCGGGCGCGGCGTAAAGCCGGTCGCAGCGGATGCAGTGAAACGTCGACTGGCGCCGTTCCCGCTCGAATCGCTCGTGATCACGATGATCGTACCACAGCCAGAGGGCGACAAACGCCGCCCCCATCAGGCTGCAGAAAACCGTGATCGCGATCTTGAACGGAAACAAAAACGGAGCTCAGCCCGCGGTCGGTTCGACCTTGGGGGCCGGGTCGGCGGCCGGGGTCTCCACCGCCGGCGCCGCCGCCGGTTTGGGCGCAGCGGCCTTGCGGGAGCCGCGGCTCTTCTTGTAGCCCGGCTCGTCCGGCTTGACGAATTCGATCAGGGCCAGTTCGGCCGCGTCGCTGATGCGCTGGGGCCCGAGCTTGTAGATCCGGGTGTAGCCGCCGCTGCGGTTCTGAAAGTCCTTGTATTTCTCGTTGAAGAGCAGGGTGACGGCGTCCTCGTCGCGGACATCGCGCAAGGCGAGCCGGCGCAGGTGCAGGGCCCGGGGTTTGTCGGCGGCGCCGGCGCGCTTGGCCTTGGTGATGACCTTCTCGACCAACGGTCGCAGGGCGCGGGCCTTGACGAGCGTCGTTTGGATGCGGCCGTGGGTGATCAGGGCGGCGGCCAGGTGGGAGAGCATCGCTTCGCGATGCTCGCGCGTGACGCCGAGGGATGAATGGTGCTTGCGATGGCGCATGGGGGCGGCCTCAGGCTTCTTTCTTGGTGTCGAGAAGGCGCTCGTCGAACTTCATGCCGAGCGACAGGCCGAGGGCTTCGAGCTTCTCCTTGATCTCGTTGAGCGACTTCTTGCCGAAGTTGCGGTATTTGAGCATCTCCTGCTCGGTCTTCATGGCGAGCTCGCCGACCGTGGTGATGTTCGCGTTGTTCAGGCAGTTGGCCGCGCGGACGGACAGCTCGATCTCGTTGACCGACATGTTGAGGAGCTTGCGGAGCTTGTTCTGCTCCTCGCTGACCTCGCTCTGCTGGCTCTCGAATTCGAACTGCTCCTCGCTGACGCGGTCGAAGACGTCGAGATGGTGCTTGAGAATGGACGCGGCCTGTTTGAGGGCGTCGTCCGGCGTGATCCGGCCGTCGGTCCACACCTCGAGGATCAGCTTGTCGTAATCGGTGATCTGGCCCACGCGGGTGTTCTCGACCGCGTACTTCACCAGGCGCACCGGCGAATACAGCGAGTCGATCGGAATCACGCCGATGGCCTGTTCCTCCTTCTTGTTTTGGTCGCCCGGATTATAGCCGCGGCCGGTCTTGATCTCGATCTCGGCCTCAAACGGACGCTTGGCGTCCAGCGTGCAGATGAGCTGGTCGGGATTGACGACCGAGATATTCGGATCGGCCTGGATGTCCGCGGCGGTGACCGCGCCCGACTTGTTCACCTTGATGAGCAGGTTGAGCGGTTCGCGCTTTTGCGAGACGAGCAGGATCTTCTTTAAGTTGAGGACGATGTCGGTCACGTCCTCGACCACTCCTTCGATGCTCTGAAACTCGTGGTTCACGCCGTCGATCTTGATCGACGAAATGGCCGCGCCTTCGATGGAGCTCAGGAGCACGCGGCGGAGCGAGTTGCCGATGGTGTGCCCGTAGCCCGCTTCAAAGGGCTCGGCGATGAATTTCGCGTAGGTTGGCGTGGCGCCCTCCTCGACCTTGGTGAGCTTATTGGGAATTTCGAACTTTCCGAGGCGTTTGGACATGGGAGTGTGTGCTTTAGAACCGGCTGTAAAACTCGACGATGAGCTGCTCGTTGATGTTCTGGTCCATTTCCTCCCGCGTGGGGAGGCGGACGACGGTGGCTCTGAATTGCTCGCCTTCCAGGGAAAGCCAGCCGGGGACGTTGCGGATGCGGTTGTCCTCGAGATTGCGGGTCGCCATCTGGCGCGAGGCCGGGGTGTTCTTGATTTCGATCACGTCGCCCGCCCGCACGTTGTAGCTGGCGATGTCGACCTTGTGCCCGTTGACGCGGATGTGGCCGTGGTTGACGAACTGCCGGGCGGCCGCCCGGGTCTTGGCCAGGCCGAGCA
>CAZWMF010000611.1:0-1190 GCA_964634535.1 uncultured Opitutaceae bacterium
CCTCTGTCTTCTGGCCATCCTGGTCCCGTTGAGCCTGTTGGCGCAGCCGCGGGCAATCTTCTACCCGCCGTTCGACTGGAACAACAACCTCTGGCTGATCGCCTATTTTGCGGAGTTTTTCCGGCATCATCTCGGCATGCCGGCCGAAATCAATCTGGTCTCCGCCGCGGGCATGACGATGCCGCTTTTCTACGGCTATCTGCTCTATCCGGTCTTGGGCTTGCTCGCGGTCTTTGTCGGCGCCGACTTGGCCTTGCGCCTGGGCTGCCTGGCGCTCGTGGCCTTGCAATTCTACGCGCTGCTTTGCGCCGGTCGGGAGGTGTTCCGCCATCGCGGGCTGGCCTACGCCGTGGCCGCGACGGTCGTTTGGTCGACCTATGCCTTGACCGACCTCTATAATCGCTCGGCGATCGCTGAGTATTTCGCCACCGGTTTCCTGATGGCGGCGATCGGGTTCGGTGTCGCCGCGGCGGCGGCGCCGAGCGGCGCAAGCCGGCCCTTTTACGCCTGGATGGCCGGCGTCGCTTCCATCCTGGCGATCGGGATTCATCCGCCGACTGCCGCGGTGAGCGGAGTCTTCCTGGCTGCGGCGGGAATGATCCTCGCCGGGACCTGGATCGCCGGCGCGCGCTCGTGCTCGCGGCTCGGGATCGTCGGGAGCGCGACCGGCGCTGGGTTGGGGCTGTTGATTCTCGCGCCCTGGTTTTATCTCACCCTGCGGATCGGGCCCCGGCTTGCGATGTGGTCCAGTCCATTTCCGATGTTTTTCTATCCCACCCGGTCCGACTCCTGGATCGGTCGCCTCAGCCCCTTGCCCTACGATTGGCTTTCCGCCCGCTGGGGAACCTTGAACGTCAGCACGCCGTACCTGGAGGCCCCGGTCGCCTTCGGCCTCCTGATCCTGCTGGGCTGGCTCATGGTTGTTTGGCTGCGGTCGCGGCCGAGCTGCGGCCTGGAGACGGACAGTTTGTGGGCCCGGGCCGCCCGAATGATCGTGCCCGCCGCGCTGGCGTGGTTCGGCTTGCTCTTCGCGCTCTCGGTTTCGCAGGCCTTCGCCGCCCGTTTTCTCTTTCTGGGACCCTATCTGCAGTTCGCCTACCGCTTAGTCAGTCATTTGAATGCGGCGCTCCTGATGGCGGTGTTCGCGGTCGGGGCCCTCGCCGGGATGGCCGGCGCGCTGGCGCGGCGGC
>CAZWMF010000611.1:1200-2676 GCA_964634535.1 uncultured Opitutaceae bacterium
AGCCGATCTGGTGGCGGCGGTCTGCATCACGGTCGCGGCGATGGCCCTGGGGGTGAAGCTGGAGCATGCGAACACGGTGCGGACCGACCGGAGCGTCTCCACTTATCCCCGCGGGGACGATCGTGCCCCCCTCGTCGCTGACGGAAGCACCTACCTGGTGCCGTTCTATGCCGCGCCGGCGGCGGTTGCGCCTTTGGAGGAGACGCAAGCACGGGACGCCATGCCGCTCAATTTTCCGGTTGGCCGCACGGGGGACGCTTTCGGCCGCGTCGATGGGGCGCAGATTCATCTCGCTCGCCCGGGCTGGGTGCTGACCAACGCCGTCGTTTTTCCCTGGAGCCGCGTATGGGTGGACGGGGTCCGCGCGGGCGGCGACAACCTCCGGCGCGCGGGGGCTTTTTATGCGGTGCGCCTTCCGGCGGGAACGGCGCATCTGCGCTGGGAATGGCATCCCGACCCGATCTGGTCTTGGCTGCACGCCATCGGCCAGTTCGCCTTCGCCGCGCTGCTCGCGATCACGGCCCTCTGGGCGCTGGTCCGGGCGCTCGGCGGCCGGCGCGGCCGTTCAGGCGGGAAAGGCTTCGTCGATCCGCTCGCAGAAGTGGTGAATCAGGAATAGATGGGCTTCCTGGGCCGCGGCCCCGCTGGCTCCCGGCATGATGAGCTCGCAGGTGGCGAGCCCGCGGGCCCGGCCGCCGCCGCGGCCGAGGA
This sequence comes from uncultured Opitutaceae bacterium, assembly GCA_964634535.1. Classification (GTDB taxonomy): domain Bacteria; phylum Verrucomicrobiota; class Verrucomicrobiia; order Opitutales; family Opitutaceae; genus Palsa-1447. Next base: position 1,912 of record CAZWMF010000611.1, read on the forward strand.
AGGCGACGCTGTCCAGGCCGAGCTTTTGCGCCTCCTGCAGGGCAAGGACGATATTGGCCGAGTTCCCGCTCGAAGTGAACACGACCACCAGATCGCTGGGGCGCGCGAGGCCGCCAATCTGGCGGGAGAACACCTCGTCGAACCCGAAGTCGTTGCCGATGCAGGAGAGGAGGGAGCCGTCCGCGGGGAGGGCGAGGGCGGGAAGCGACCGGCGGGTCTTGGCATAGCGGCCCACCAGTTCGGTCGACAGGTGGGACGCCTCGGCCGCGCTGCCGCCATTGCCGGCGACCAGGAGCTTTCCGCCGCGGCGCAGGGTATCCAAAATCATCTGCCCGGCCGTGTCGATCGCCGGGCGGATCGCGCTGAGCGCCTGGAGGGTGCGGACGGACTCGGCGAGGGAGGCTTCGAAGGTCATCTCGGCCGGCGATCCTGACGGCTGAAGCGGGCGATGACACGGAAAAAAGCGTCGGCGCCCTTGAAGATTGCGCCACGCGCGCGGATCCGGAAGATGGGGGAGTCGCATGCTGCTGCGCGCTCTCACGCTCCGGAACTTCCGCAATGTGGCGGACGCGCGGCTGGACTTTTCCGGTCCGCGGCAGTTCTTTCTCGGCCCCAACGGCCAGGGCAAGACCAATGTCCTCGAGGCGGCCGGCTGCCTGACGGCGCTGCGCTCCTTCCGGACCACCGAGACCAAGGCGATGATCCGGCACGGCTGCGCCGAGGCCGCCGTGGTCGGCGAATTGGAGCAGGAGCGCCGGGGCGCGG
>CAZWMF010000612.1:0-2673 GCA_964634535.1 uncultured Opitutaceae bacterium
CCAGGTGGATTCACGCCCACTCGGGCTAAAATAGCCCGAACGAATTTTCAGATCCTGGCCGCTCATGCCGCCCTGCGCAAACTTGAGCACGCGAGGGAACCGGGAGGTTCCGGCGTGCCGAGTCTGATCGAGGCGGGCATTTTCAAGCGTAGGGACCTAGCCTTAAGGATACGCTTCTGGGCCTTGGCTGCCCGGCGCGAGCTTCGCAACGAGGCAGCCCGGAGGGCCACCAGGGTCGAAACCGCGTCACTGACCTTCCGCCCACACGCCACCTGCCACTGGAGGGCCGGTTCTACTGGGTAAGCCGGCCTGTCCATCTGGCGGCCGGGCTCACCGTTCGACGCGGGCGGAGGCGTTGCGGCCTCGACCACGAGCGTGTGTCCAAACTGACCTTTGCGGTTGAGCCGCAAGGAAACCTTCTCCGCCTTGGCGGCCGCCTGGCAGGCGCGTTCGAGCCAGGAGTTGCCGGCCTCGCTGGCCCGCAGCGCCACGATGGCCGCGGCGGCCTGGTCGCGGCCGAGCTGCGGCCATTTGGCGCTCAACAGGGCGCCCAGGAGCGAGGAATACTTGGCCGGAACGTATCGCAGCGGCACCCCGGCCTCCAGGCAGCGCCGCTCGAAGATCCGACGGATCTGCCGATAGGGCATCACGCGGAGCATGGCGCCAAGCTTCGTCCGCAGCCAACGCTTGCCGTGCTCAAAGTCGAGGTACTCCAGGGCGATCCCGAGATGGCGGGCCTTGGCGTCGGCCACCAGGGCATTGATAATGCGGTAAAGGACCGCGGCCCGGGCGCCGGCTGAGCCGCCGGCCGGGAAGTGCTCCTTGGCGTACGCTGCGAGGGCCGGCTGGCCGTCGCGCATCGAGATCGCGGCCGAGGCGATTGAATCGCAGTTCAGGTCGCTGGCTACCCAGCCAACCGGAACGTAGGTCTCCGGCAGGGCCTTTTGCTCCCGGGAAACATGGATATACCAATGCCCGCAATCGTGCCGGCGCAGGACGATCGCGAAGCCGACCCGGCCCGCGGTGACCGCCCGATCGATGAGGCGGATTGAGGCCGGTTTCTTTCCTTCGGCCTCCATTGCAGCCTGGCGTTTTGGGCCGATCTTCTTGCCGACCGCGTCGAACCAGACCTCGACCGGCGCCTTGCGGACGGGAAGGCTGTTGGCCTGCACGGCCTGGGCGAGGTCGACGCATTGCGAGGCCCAAAGCCGGAACGTGGCAATCGGCTTGCGGGCGTGCTTCAGGCTGAACGACTGCCAGAGCCGGCCACCGATCTCCTCAACCGGCCCAAGGGTTATCTGCAATGTCTTGTTGCCGTGCTCCTCGTCGGCTCCCCCGTTGGCGCTGATATGGTCGGCGCGTTTTGCATGGTAGGCCCGTTTCCAATCCTTGGCCTTGTGCTGCTCCCGGAAGATGTCTGCGCCCGGGAAGATCCGCGGCCGAAGGACGATCCGCTCGTGGCGGGCCTCCTGCTCGACCAGGCGGGCGAGACGGCGCCGCCGGCCGGGCAGTTCGCCCAGCCGGTTGGGGTCGGCCTCGGCCTGCGCGTATTGGGTCAGCGCGCGAACGAATGCCTCGCGCGTGTCCGCAAGAGCAAGTTCCGCGCAAGCCCTGGCCGCCTTGACGAGCCCCACCGCGGCATCCTCGGCCGCATTGAACATCCGCCCAGGGAACCCGAACTCCGCCATGACCACCGCCTTATCGGCCGACCTGCCCTTCAGGGTTCGGGTGATGATCGCCCGCTCCATCCGGCAGAAGGCGGGGGCTTTGGCGAGCAGCTCCCGGCCGGCCGGCGTGATCCCGCGCAGACGGGCAATGTCCGTCGCGTACAGCTTCTGCGCCAGCGGTTCATAATGAACCGCCGTCGGCGAGGCGTGCTTACGGATGTCGAGCTTCGGCATGGATCTTCAGGAATCTTACAAGCTGGGTGGGACAACGGCTGTCCCAGGGGAAATCGTTTTGTGCCGTCAGGTAAGGAGATGTTCCAATCAATCTCCGCTTACAGCCGGTCGCTCGGCGTTCATCCGCAAACCGTGCGCCGGTGGGAGCGCGAAGGCCGGCCCGGCCTGATCGCGCCCGTGCGCACCGCTGGCAATCACCGGCGCTACCCGGTCGAGGCCAAGGGCAAGCTGACCGTAGGCTACGCCCGCGTCAGTTGCCACGATCAAAAGGAGGACCTCCCGCGCCAGATCGACCGGCTGGCCGCCCACGCCAAGGCGAAAGGCCACGAGGTTGTCATCGTGAAGGACATCGGCAGCGGCCTGAACTGCAACAAGCCCGGCCTGCGCAAGCTCCTCGCCCTGCTCCTCTCGGGCAACGTCCGGGAGTTGATCATCACCTACAAGGACCGCCTGCTGCGCTTCGGCTCTGAACTGGTCTCCTTCATCTGCCAGCGGCTTGGCGTCACCGTGACGATCCTCGACGCACCGCAAGAAAAGTCCATGGAGGAAACCTTCACCCAGGACGTCCTCGCCGTGCTTACGGTCTTTTCCGCCAAGCTCTACGGCGCCCGCTCCCACCGGCCCAAAGCTCCCCCTTTGGCCGCCTAATGCTCGACTTTGCTCATGAAAATGCCCGACTGAACCGAGCCCCACCCGGCGGCCACCGCGCCGGCGCCTTCGAACTGGGAATTTCTTGCCGGTAAGGCAGGCCCAGGGAATCGCTCGCAGCGAT
>CAZWMF010000613.1:0-2672 GCA_964634535.1 uncultured Opitutaceae bacterium
GGCCCCCGGCCCCCCCGGCCGCCGGCCGGCGCCCGGGCCGCCGCCGCCGGGCCGTGATCACCGACGCGACGCGCGCCGAAGTGAAGAAATTGGCGGAGCAGGGCAAGACCGGCGCGGTCATCGCGAAAGCGGTCGGCATTTCCCTGCCCAGCGTGCAGAATATCAAGAAGGCGCTCGGGCTCGTCAAAGCCCGCAAATAATCTGCCTGCGAAACTGATCCAGGCCAATACCAACGGCCGGTTGCACGATGCGGCCGAGCCGTCGGTGGCTCCCGTGGATCGCGGTTTCCTGTACGGCGACGCGATCTACGAAGTGTGGCGGACCTACGCGGGGGTGATCTTCGCGTGGGACGAGCACTGGCGGCGCCTGGAGGCGTCGGCGCGCGCCCTGCATTTTGCGCTGCCCTGGAGCCGCGACCGGATCCGCGAGGAGATCGGACGGACCGTGGGCGCCTTTCGGGCGCGGGGCGGGTCCGGCGAAGTCTATATCCGTCTGCAGGCCAGCCGCGGGACCGGTCCGATCGGGCTGGACGTGCGGCTGGCCGAGGAGCCGACGTTCGTCCTGTTGGTCCAGGCCTGTCCCCAGCTGACCCCGGCGCAGGCGACGGACGGCCAGGTGCTGTCGGTGGTCCGCGATCTGCGTCGCAATCCGGCGACCGCGCTCGATCCGGCATGGAAGACCGGGAACTACCTGAACAACCTGCTCGGTTTGCGCGAGGCCCGCGCGCGCGGGGCGGACGAGGCGGTGTTTCTCAATTTGGCGGGCGAGGTGGCGGAAGCGGCGGTCTGCAATCTCGCCTTCGTGCGCGACGGCGCGATCGTCACCCCGCCGCTGACGGCGGGCATCCTGGCCGGCATTACGCGCGGTCTGGTGGTCGGTCCGGTGGCGGCCGCGGCCGGGCTCGCCGTGCACGAGACGCCGGTGCGGCCCGCGGATCTGGCCGCGTTTCAAGAGTGCCTGCTCTTGTCGACCACCAAGGACATCGCGCCGGTCGCCGCGGTCGACGCGGTGCGCTACGCGGTCGGCCCGGCCACGGTCACCGCGCGCCTCAAGCGCGCGTTCGGCGAGTACGCGCAGGCCTACGCGACGGCGCATCCCGAACTGCAGGTGGGCTAGGAGCGTCGCCGGTTTGGCCATGCGCTGTTTGGGCATCGACTACGGCGAGCGGCGCTGGGGCCTGGCCTATGGCGACGACCTGGCCGTGGCCACGCCGCTGCCCGCCCTCGTGGCCCGGAGCGCCGCGGAGCGATGGGCGAGCCTCGCCCGCCTGGCCGCGGAACGCCGCATCACCGATTGGGTGGTCGGCCAGCCCTTGAATATGGACGGCACGGAGGGCTTCAAAGCCCGCGAGGTGGCCGAGTTCGCCGCGCAGCTGCGGACCCGCTTCGGGGGGCCCGTGCATCTGGTCGACGAACGGCTCACCAGCTACGAGGCCGAATCGACGATTCCCCCTCGCCAGCGCCGCGGCCTGCGCGGCCAGGGGGTGGTCGACTCGCGCGCGGCCACGCTGCTCCTGCAGGATTTCCTGAGCCAGCGCTTTCCCCACTTGCCATAGTCGAACCCATGGAAGCGCCGCTACAGCGGTGGCGATGCCGCTGCGCCTACGACGGGGCCCCCTTTGCCGGCTGGCAAAGCCAGGCCGGCGGCCGCGCGGTCCAGGATGTGATCGAAGCGCAGCTGGCGCGGGTGTTCCACCGGCCGGTGCGCATCCACGGCAGCGGGCGAACCGACGCCGGCGTGCACGCCCGCGGCCAGGTGTTCCATTTTGACGCCGCCTGGCGGCACGGGCCGGCCAAGCTGGCCGCCGCGCTGCGCAGCCGGTTGCCCCCCGCGATCCAGATTGCGGCGCTGCGGCCGGCCGCGCCCGACTTTCACGCGCGGTTCTCGGCCCGCGGCAAGATATATTCCTACGGCCTGTTTCTGGGCGATCCCGATCCGTTTACCCGACCCTACGTCTGGGCGGTGTGGCGGCCGTTGCAATGGGCGGAGATGGAGCGGGCCGCCGCCCTGCTCCGCGGCCGGCACGATTTTCGCGTGTTCGCCGCGTGGAATCGGACGGCCGGCGAGGACACCGTGCGCGACCTGCGCCGGCTGGACTGGCGGCGACGGGGCCGCCGCGTGCGCTTCACGCTCGAGGCCGACGGCTTTCTCTACAAGATGGTCCGGGGCGTGGTGGGCGCGCTCGTGGCCGTGGGCGAGGGCAAGCTGTCGGCCGACGACATCGGCGCGCTCCTTCACTCGCGCCGCCGCGTGGCCGCCGTGCAGACCGCTCCTCCCCAAGGCCTCGTCCTCGAGCGCGTGCTCTACTGAGCCGATTGGGGGAACGTCTGTCCCGGCCCGTCGTGATCGCCGATTCCGAAGGTCGTCCGATTTCCCGCGGGTCCATCGTCGCCCGGTTCGGCCGACTTTGGATCGGTCGCCGGCCCGCCGGCAACCGGGTTACGGGAATGGCCCGGCCGGCGCGGGTGGCGGATCGGTGGGCCTGGGTCCTTCCGGTTTGCGACATCCTGTTTCCCCCGGTGTGCGTGGCCTGCGGCGCAATCGTGGAAGACAGCGGATACCGGTACCTCTGCGCGGCCTGCGCCGGGCACATCGAGTTTTCCGCCGGCCCGAACGGCGGCTTGGCGCCGACGGCCGTTGTCCTGCGCGGGCCGGCGCGGGCCCTGGTCCAT
>CAZWMF010000614.1:0-2664 GCA_964634535.1 uncultured Opitutaceae bacterium
CGACGGAAAACGAAGGGGAGTGAGGACGATGGAGCCGATCAAGCATAGCGTGAACGAAGTTCCCCTTTACGGCGAGCCTCTGGATGAAATCTGGTGGATCGGACGCCAGTGGGCCGTCACGAGCTACGGGTTGGAAAAACGCGACGGAAAATACTTTGTCGAGAAGAGCCGTCTCGTTGAAAATCTGCGCGAGGGGTGGTCATGGATCGGGCAGATCGGCTGCAAATCATGGGCTGACATCGAGGACGTGGCGACCGCGTTTTATGTCGCCGTCGCCATGCACGGGTTTTCCTTGACGCCCGAGAACACGAGGACGCTCCGGAAGACTTTGCTGCACGCCCGCGGGATTCGGGAATTCGATAGGGCAGCGACGCTGACACAAAGTCTAGCGGTTCCTTTCGGCTCAGAGCCACCACCGGCATGGGATTGACGCACATTGCGATCCGAACGCACACTCGGCGTTTCCCCTTTTCATGGAGCCTTCCATGGTCCCGGCGAGTGACGTTGCTGCGTTATTCGACTGGGCGCAGCGCCACGCGCTCGCCTTGTTTCCCATCAAAGCCTTCTGCAAGCAATCGCCTGGGAAAATCGTCTTTTCCCACAGCAAGGACTGGTCGAAGGACCGCGCGCAGTGGCAGCGCTGGTATGACGGCGAGCGCGGCTGCAACTTCGGAATCGAATGCGGGCCATCGGGGATCGACGTGGTGGACGTTGACGTCGACAAGGAAACCTGGAAGCCATTGTTCGATGAGCGTTGGGCGTCATGGGCGAACGGCGCGGCGTTCTGCGTCGAGACGCCAAGCGGCGGCTGGCATCTGGTCTGCCGCGTGCCGGAAGGCGTCGACGCGCTGACCCAAACCTCCAAACCGTGGCATTGGGGGGAGATCGATGTGCGCGCCGGGAACGCCTACGTCGTGGCGCCGTGGTGCGAAACGCGCGTCGCGAACGACCCGCAGGTCAAGCGTGACGGCTTTTATCGCATCATCAAGGACCCCGGCGGGTTTCCTTGGGCGCCCTCCGACCTCATCGAGCATTGCACGCGCCCGCCGCCCGTAACGCCCCGTCCGCCGGTCGACGGAGATTTGGGGCCGGACGGTTATCCCGTCGACTGGGCGCGTCGGGTCAACGTCGAACACCGCATCGTGTCCCTGGTGGCCGCGCTTCAGGCATGCCCGCCGAAGACGCGCAACCGCAATCTCTACAAAACCGCTGTACGAATCGGCAGGATGGTTGCCGCAGGATCGGTCGACCGTTCGACTATGGAAGCGATGCTGTGCGCTGAGGGGCGGATGATCGGACAGACGGCGATCGAAACGCCGCGCACTGTCAGGTCGGGCCTCGACGATGGATTCGAACTGGGGCCGGACGATGAGCGGGGAGCCATCGATGAACTGCTTGGCGCGTCGTTTCCCACGGAGATGCGCGCCGTTCCCTTCGACCCCCCGCCCGAGCCGTCCGAAGTCCCCGCCGTCCCTATCGTTGAGTGGTTGATCGAGGAAGGTATGGTGACGGTGCTGGCTGGCGGGAGCAACGCCGGCAAGACGACGCTCGTCGCCTCCCTGATGGCGGCGTCGTGCGCCGGCGCCCTGCACTTCAATTCCAACGATTTTGGCGAAACACATAGCGACGTGCTGGCGCGTCCCGCGGTATTTCTGTGCTTCAGCTACGAGGGTGGTGACTACATGGGTCTCCACCAGATGGCGTGGCACATCGGAATGAAGTCTCCCGAGGTGTTTCCCGATCGTAAGGTTCTGACCAAATTTGAAGGTCCGTTCGTGTGGACCAACGAAAAACGCCAGGTCGTTTTCGACATGAAACAGGTTGCCGAAATCGATCGTCAGATAAGCGAAATGCGGGTTCGGTGTCCCGGCCTCCCGATGGTGCTGGTGTTTGATAACATCTCCGCGGCGGTGGCCGACCAGATGGACCAGGCGCAGGCGTCCGAGTTCATGCGCGCGATGCGTCTTTTGGCGCGCCGCGGACTGTCGGTGGTGGCGCTGGCGCATCCGCCAAAAGGCAAAGGCAGCTTCGTCTTCGGAAGCCATTTGTTTTTCAGCTTCGCCGATGTCGTCGCGCTTCTGGAAGTGGTGCGCCTGGCCGAAGGCGAATGGACGCAATGGATCAGCTTTCCGAAGCACCGCGGCGGCGCGACGCATCGTTGCCTGGAGTTGAAGAGTCGTCGTCTCGACCATGCCGTTGTGGATCTGCCCCCTGAGTGGGGGTTCGGCAACGCAAAAGCGCGCAGCCGTCGTCTCCACGACTTGAGGACGCCGTTCATATTTCAGATTCAAGCAAAAAATCCCAGCGAGAAGGCCGTCGCCGAGACCGGCGGTAAACGAGTCTACCAGGTGTCGGAGAAAACGGCTGTTGAGGTTTCGACCCAAACCGCCTCGATCCACCCCTTCATTCCGCCCGATAAGAAGAATCGACCCTTCGTATGACCACCATCCGCCACAACGACGGCGCGTTCTTCGCATTCGGGGCGGGCCTTGAGCACGCCACCGCGCTCGCCGACCTCGGCTGGCGGCGCCACCCGCGGCACCCCGACGCATGGTGGACGCGCTCGCCCTACCTCGCCGCCCCGCTCGCCGCTCATGCCGAGCCGGCCGCGCTCGCCGCGATGCAGCCCTGGGCGTGGAACTATGAGACGAGCTTCGCCAAGGG
>CAZWMF010000615.1:0-2663 GCA_964634535.1 uncultured Opitutaceae bacterium
ACCAGTTCCGCCGCAGCGGCGAGACCCGCATAGCCGGCGCCGAGCACGACGACTTTCTTCGGCGCGGGCGGGCGCGGCTCAGCGCGTTTCTCACGGGCCTTGGCACGCAGGACGAGGCGCGCCTTTTCGAACGTGGTGTTGCGCACCGGCTCGGTCATCACGTCGAAATTCCGGCGCTCGATCTTGTTGAGCAGCTCCTCGTAATTCTCGCGCATGATTTCCGCAGCGAGCAGCCGGGGCCGGTCGGTCACGTGCAGCCGCACCAAGCGCGCCCCCAGCCCGCCGAATGCGGCCAGCGCCACGGCGGCGACCAGGCCGATGCGGAGGTTGGAGGCGAAGCCCTTCGACATGGCCTAGTCCTGCTGGAAGCGCACCGCCGTCGGCCGCCGGCCGAGCAGTTCGCGGTCGTTCTTCTGCATCAGGTAGCGCACCGGATCCTCGGCGATCGGCTGGCTGCGGTCGGGCGCCGGCGGCACCAAACCCAGGCGCCACTCGGCGTTGCGCCGGAGCAGCACCGCCGGATCCTGCTCGGCCGCGATTTCGGTGGTCAGCTCCTCGGATTGGCGAACCACGTCCTTCAACTGCTCCTCCAGCGCGTGGTTGCGGCTCGCCGCGACGACCAACTGGTGCTGGCCCCAGACCGTGCCGAGACCGACGGACCCGCTCACGCCCAGGCCGACCAGGGTGTAAACCATGAGGTGATTGACGAAGGCGGGGCGCAGGGGAAGGGCCATGATCGATTAGAGTTTGCGGATCCCCCGCAGCCGGGCGGACCGGCTGCGCGGATTGGCCGCGGTTTCCTCGTCGCCCGGCCGGATCGGCCGGCCGGTCAGCGCTTCGGCCACGGCATGCCGAAAATCCGCCGGCGTGGAATCGTCCGCGCTCTCCGGCTGCCCGCACAGCCGCCGAAAGTAGCGTTTGACCGGCCGGTCCTCGAGCGAGTGAAAGGCGATGACGGCCAGGACGCCCCCGGCCCGCAGGGCGTCGAAGGCCGCGGGCAGGGCCCGGTCGAGCGCTCCCAATTCGTCGTTGACCGCGATGCGTATGCCCTGAAAGGCGCGCGTGGCCGGGTGAATTTTGCCCGCGGCCCGCTCCCGGGCCGGAATACCCTCCGCAATCACGTCGGCGACCGACGCCGCCCGGGCCAGGCGGCCGGTGCCACGGGCCCCCCGCAGGCTCGCGACCACCCGCCGCCAGTGCTTTTCCTCGCCAAAGTCCCGCACGGCCCGCACGAGCATCTCCTCGGTGGCCGTCTCCAGCCACCGGGCCGCGGGCACGCCCGCACGCGGATCCATCCGCAGATCGAGGGCCGCGTCCGAGCGAAAGGAGAAGCCCCGCGTCGCGCTGTCGAGTTGGAACGACGAGACGCCCAGATCGAACAAAATGCCGTCAAAGGCACCCAGCGCCAATTCGGCCAGCCGGCCAAAGTCCGCGTCGACAAAGCGCAATCTCCCGGCGGAGCTCTCGGCCAGGTCCGCCGCCCGGCCAGCCGCCTCGGGATCCCGGTCCAACGCAACCACCTGGATGTTTGGAGCGGCCTCCAGCAAGGCGCGCGTGTGCCCGCCTCCTCCGAAAGTGGCGTCGAGGAAACGGCCACCGGCCTGCGGATGGAGCAGGTCGATCACCTCCCGGCAAAGTACCGGCTGGTGCCCGGGCGTCATCGCCACGGAAGCCCGCTCAACGTGAGCCGGCTCCATCGGACCCCTTTCTGGCCCGCCCCGCCTGGGGACCACAGACCGGCCGCAATGGGAACACATCGCGCACCCGCGACAAAACCACGGCAGAGCCCGCCTCCGGGGCTTCGCCGATCCACGCCACCGAGCCACGCCCGGACGCCCAGCAGGCACCCGCGCGCACCGAGCGCTGGATATCATGAACTTTGGCGAGGCGGGTCATCGCGTTCAGATCCCCAACCGGCGCATCAAATCGCCGAAATTCTCCCCGGCCGTGCGCTGCTCGACCTTCTCCCAGCGTCCGGGAGCGTAGACCGAGAACTTGGTCAGCGAGCCGGCCAGGACCGCCTCCTTCACGACCCCGGCGTGGCGGAGCAACTCGGCGTTCAGCCCCACCCGCCCCTGCTTGTCGAAATTGAACGACTGGGTTTGCGAGAAGAACCGGGCCGCGAAGTCCTGGGCGGCGCCGTCGCTCAAGGCCATCGCGGCGATTTTGGCCTGCAATTTGGCCACCTCGGCCGGCGGCAGAATGGCGACGTACCCGTCCGGATGGGGCGTGGCCAAAAACACCTCGTCCTCGGCGTGCGCGTCCCGCCACGCCGACGGGATCGTGAGTCGCCCCTTGTCGTCGAGGTTATGCCTAAAAAGGCCGGTGTACAAAGCTGTGGCAGGGCGGGTCATGTGGATCTATCCCACAACGCCCCATTTCTCCCCATTTTACCCCACTCTCGTCAAGCAAAGAACCGATTAATTTGCCGATTGTTTTGGCCCCTAGTGCAGATCTACATACGCGGAAGTAAATGCGGGGTACCCATTCGGAAGTAATTGCGGAAACCGGGTCAAATTGACCCAGCTTCCGCCATACGGGTTGCCCGCGGGACACTGGCTCAATCCGCTCTTAGCGCGAGTTCGGCGTTCGCGAACTGTTGAACCGAAAACCCGTGCAAACGCCCCGCGCGGTAGTGCACCGGGCCGCCAGCGGCTTCCCTT
>CAZWMF010000616.1:0-2657 GCA_964634535.1 uncultured Opitutaceae bacterium
CTGGAGATCGCGTCATTCCTGACGGGGCAATTCGACCGGAACAACGCGATCCTGTCGATCCAGGCCGGGGCCGGAGGCACGGAGTCCTGCGACTGGGCGGATATGCTGTTTCGCATGTACAGCCGCTGGGCTGAACGGCGCGGCTTCGAGGTCGAGGTCCAGGACGTCCAGGTGGGCGACCAAGCCGGGATCACCAAGGCCACGTTGTTTCTCAAAGGCGAGAACGCGTACGGTTACGCCAAGGCCGAACGCGGGGTTCACCGCTTGGTTCGCATCAGCCCCTTCGACGCAAATAAGCGCCGGCACACGTCGTTTTGCGCGGTCGACGTGATCGCCGAGGTGACGGCGGACATCGACATCGAGATTCCGGACAGCGACATCCGCGTGGATGTGTACCGTTCCTCGGGCAAGGGCGGCCAAGGCGTGAATACGACCGACTCGGCCGTGCGCATCACCCACTTGCCCACCGGCATGGTCGTCGTCTGCCAAAACGAGCGCTCCCAAATCAAGAACCGGGCCAGCGCCCTGAGCGTCCTCAAGGCCCGGCTTTACGAACGCAAGCTGGACGAGCAGCGCAGCGAAATGGAACGGTTCTATGGGGAGAAAGGCGAAATCGGCTGGGGCAGCCAAATCCGCAGTTATGTGCTGCAACCCTATCAGATGGTGAAGGATCTGCGCACCGGCGTGAGCACGAGCGACACCCAGGGTGTCCTCGACGGCGATCTGGACCGATTCGTCACCGGCTGGCTGCGCGCTGGATGCCCCCGCCACCGCAACAAGGACATCCAGATGGATGATTAGCGCGATGACCGCCGATCTCGCCTACGCGACCATACAGACCGCCTTGGACGGCCAGCCGCTGTTCGAGGCCAAGACCTGGCAGCTGGCCCCGGATGCCTGGCCGCTATCGCGGTCCCAGTGCGTCGAGCTTGAGGCGATCGGCCGGGCGTGCCTGGAATACCACCAGGCGCTGGAAACACTGTACTTGCGCTCGGTGGCGGGCAAGAACCTGCTCCGCAACCGGCCGCTGATCGCGCCCTGGGTGGCCGACTATTTGGACCGGGGCAAACCGGCCGAATTGATCGAACATGCGCGCGATCCGCGCAACCGCGGGGCGTTCCCCTGTGTGTTGCGGCCGGACCTCCTGCTGACCGACGAGGGCTTCGTGATGACGGAGCTCGACAGCGTGCCCGGAGGCATCGGGCTCACCGCGTTCCTCAACCGGCTTTACGGGGACACTGGCGCCATTCTGGGCGCGGGTGACCTCATGATCAAAACCTTCCATGCCGCGCTGGCCGGGCAACTGCCGGCGGTGGCGAATCCCTTGATCGCGCTGGTGGTTTCGGACGAGGCGGCCACGTATCGACCGGAGATGGATTGGCTGACCCAGCAATTGCAAATTCAGGGCCGGCGGGTTTTCCGCCTGCGCCCCGAGGATCTTTTTCCGCTTGGCGGGGCGCTTTTTTTCGACAACGGCGGCAATCCGGAGAAGATCGATATCATCTACCGGTTTTTCGAACTGTTCGACCTGGGCAACCTGCGCACGGCGAAATTCATCTATGAGGCTTGGTCGGCCGGGGAGGTGGTCATCACGCCGCCCATGCGGCCGTTTCAGGAGGAGAAGTTGGGCTTCGCGCTTTTCCACCACCACCGGCTCAAGGATTACTGGGCCGAGGCGTTGAGCGGACGCTCCGCCAAGCTGCTGGAGAAACTGATTCCGCCATCCTGGGTGATGGACCCGGCGCCGCTGCCTCCGGGGGCGGTGCTCGATGGGCCCCGCGCTCAAGGCCGGCAACTGAGCCAGTGGGCGGACCTCGCCGGCGCGACCCAAAAGGAGCGCGAACTCATCCTCAAGATCAGCGGGTATCACGAAACGGCCTGGGGGGCGCGCAGCGTCGTCCTGGGCAGCGATTGCTCGCGGGAGGAATGGCAGGGGGGCGTCGAACGGGCGATCGCCATGGCTCCGGAGAATCTGCACCTTTTGCAGGCCTATCGGAAGCCCAAGCGCGTCCGCCACCGGGTGTACCGCCCGGGTGCGGAAGGCGGACCGCCGGCGGTCCGGGAAGTCGACGGTCGACTGCGGCTCTGCCCGTATTATTTCGTCGTCGGGGGCGAGCCGCGCCTATCCGGGGCCCTGGCGACCTTTTGCCCGCCGGACAAGAAGATCATCCACGGCATGCAGGACGCGGCCCTATTGCCCTGCCGAATCGCGGACGAGCTGGCCGACGTTGACCTGGCCAAGGCGGGCGTCCGGGCTTGAGAAGAACAGGTCGCGGCGACGGCGGGCGACCGCCAGGTTCTTCGTGTTCAGCGAGCGACGGATGCGCTCCTTTGTGAGCGGGGTCGGGTAGACGGTATAGTGCAGGAACCACGTCCCGTGGTTGTTCCACAGGTGGTGGTTCGGGTTATCCGGGCTGATCCGGATTCCGGGAGTGCGGGCGTTATCTGACATGATGCGGTTGGTGTTGCGTGCATCAGGTCGGCGCGAGCCGGGGAGCGATTTGGTTCGAGGCCGCGGCGGCGCTCGCACATCTGGGCTCTCACCCATTCCACCGTGGCCGCTCCCGGCCCGGTTGGCAGAACCGCGACTTGCGCCGAGGCTCCTTCCTGATGCAGCCGAAAAGCGTTATGAGCCGCCGGAATGCTGTCCAGCACTT
>CAZWMF010000617.1:0-2654 GCA_964634535.1 uncultured Opitutaceae bacterium
AAGCCAGACGGCGGTCATGGGGCACTTGCGGGCGCTGGCCAACAAGGGGATGGTCGAACTGCTGGCGGGCCGCAATTGGGGGCTGAAGGCTTCGGAAGTGCAGACCCATTTTGAGCTCGATGTCTACGGGTCGATTCCGGCCGGGCTGCCGGCGATGCGCGAGCAGGAGCCGGTGGAGCGGGTGCGGATCGATCCGGCGGTGTTTGGCGCGCGGCCCGGGCGCGGGCTCTTGTGGGGACTGCGGGTGAGCGGCGATTCGATGATCGGCGCGCACATTCTCGACGGGGATCTGGCGGTGCTCGCGCGGCGCGAACCGCGGCCGGGGAATATCATCGCCGCCTTGGTCGACGACACCACGACCACGTTGAAGCGGCTGGTCCAAGTGCGCGGCAAGCTCGTGCTCCGCGCGGAGAATCCCCGCTATCCGGACATCGCGCCGGAGCGGCGCTTGGAGTGCCAGGGAGTTTTGATCGGCCTCGTGCGCCGATCGCCGCGGTAGCGGCGCGCGCCCATGCCCGCCGCCCGTTTCCGCGTCCCGCCATGTCCGCCGGTTCTTCCGCTGTCCTGCCCGCGCGCGGCGCGTCCAATGCGGCGGCGCTGCGCGAGCTCCTAGCCGAGCGGTTTCCGGAAGCGAAGCGGCCGGGCGCGGGCGCATTGCCGACCGGCGTGCCGGCGCTCGACGAGGCGCTGGGCGGGGGGCTGCCGGTGGGGCGATTGACCGAGGTGGTGTCCGCGGCGCCGAGCGGCGGGGGGCAGCTCGTGCTGGCGCAGGTCCTCGCGACGACGCGGGCGCGGCGGGGCCGCGCCGCTTTGGTCGATGCGGACGAAGGATTCGATCCGGCGGCCTTGGCGGGGGAATGCCTGCGGCACCTGGTGTGGGTGCGGGGCCGGGGGCTATTGCGCGCGCTGCAGGCCGCCGAACTGCTCATCCGGGACGGGAATTTTGCGCTGGTCGCGCTCGACCTGCGGGGCGTGCCGGCCGGGGAATGGCGGCGGGTGCCGCCGACCGCCTGGTATCGCCTGCAGCGGGCGGCCGAACCCGGCGAAGCGGCGGTGCTCGTGCAGACCGGGGAGGCGCGGGTGCCGGCCGCGGCCTATCGGCTGATTCTGACCCGGAGTTTCGGGCTGGCGGCGTTGGAGGAAACGCGCGGCGAATTGGCGCGGCGGCTCGAGCCGGAGCTCGTGCGCGACGCGGCGCATCGCCTGGCGAAGGCCGGATGAGCGCCGAGCTTTTCAAGCCGGACGCGCGCTTTGCGGTGATCCGGGCCGACCGCTTCGCCATCCAGGCGCTGCGGCGCACCGAGGCGGCGCTCGGGCGCCAGCCGATCGGTTTGGTCGACGCACCCGGCGCGGCGGCGGGCCGCATCGTGGCGGTGTCGGCCGAGGCGGAGGCGCGGGGGGTGGCGCCGGGCATGGCGGCGCCGCTCGCGATGGCCCGCTGTCCGGAGATCGCGCTGCGGCGCCGGTCGGCCGAGGCGGAGGCCGAGGCGCAGGCGGCCTTGTTGGCGGCGGCTTTCAGCCTGTCGCCCCGGGCCGAGGCGACCGCGGCCGGCGTCTGCACCGTGGATCTGCGGGGGGCCGATGCGGTCCGGACCCGCCGGCGCGCGGCGGAACTGGCCGGCGAACTGGCCGCGGCGGGACTGGCGGTGTCGATCGGCCTCGCGCGCACGCCCTGGCTCGCCGAGTATGCGGCGAACGGCCCCGCGGTGCGCGAACTGGAGGACGAACGGGGCTTCCTCGATCCCTTGCCGGTGGCGGTGGCGGAGCCGCCGGCCGAACTGGCGGACATCCTGCTGCGCTGGGGCGTGCATACGCTCGGGGCGGTGCTGGCCATTCCCAAGGCGGAATTCGGCCGGCGGCTGGGCGCGGCGGGGCTCGCCCTGTGGGAGCGCGCGTCGGGCGAGGCCGCGCGCAGCATCGTGCCGGCCCGCTGGCCCGAGCGCTTCGAGGCGGCGTGGACGTTCCCCCAGCCGGTGGAGACGTTGGAGCCGGTCTTGTTCATTCTGCGGCGGTTCGTCGATCGGCTGGCGATGGAAGTGACGGCGGCCGGCTGGGCCGTCGGGGCGCTGGCGGTGGCGCTCGACCTGGAGGACGAGGCCCGCTACGCGCGGGAATTGCCCCTGCCGGAGCCCACGGGCGAGGCGGACCGGCTCTTCCGGATTCTGCACACGCATCTGGAGCAGGTGCGCACCGCGGCGGCGGTGCAGGGCGTGCGGCTGGTCGTCCGGCCGGCGCGGCCGTTGGTCAAGCAGCCGGGGCTTTTCGACACCGGCCTCAAGGACCCGCAGGGCTTTTCCGAGACGCTGGCCCGGCTCGCGGCCCTGGTGGGCCCGGAGAATGTGGGCGCGCCCGAACCGGCGCGCACTCCGCGGCCGGATTCGGGCCGGCTGGTCGCTCCGGAGGAGGCGATCCCGCCGCCGCCCGCCCCGCCGGTCCATCCGGCCCAGGGGCTGGTGTTGCGCCGCTTTCGTCCGCCGACGCCCGCGCGCGTGGCGCTGGCGGAGGGGCGGCCGGACCGCGTGGCGTGCGGCGCCGCGGCGGACCCGCAGCCGGTCGTCGCCTGCCGGGGGCCCTGGCGGGAGAGCGGCGAGTGGTGGGCGGCGACCCGGTGGGAGCGCGAAGTCTGGCAGGTCGAACTCGCCGCGGGCGGCGTC
>CAZWMF010000618.1:0-1384 GCA_964634535.1 uncultured Opitutaceae bacterium
GAAGCCAGGTTGTCGGTGTCGCACGTGATCAAAGCATCGGAAATGCCGAGTGAGGCGGCCAGCGGGATTGCCTGCCGAAGCATTTCCCCCGCATAGCCGCGCTGGCGCTGGGATGGGACAACGCCGTAGCCGATATGTCCGCCCACCGTTTCCAGGTAGCGATTCAACGCATGTCGGAGCGACAAACGCCCCACAACGACACCGGCGACGATTCCCACTAGAAAAGTGTTTGGGACGAAGCCCGCCGGCAGATCGATGCCCCGGGACTGCCTGGCCAACTGATCCACATATTCGGCAAACGGCCGGGAGTCGTCGAACCCGAAGGCAAACTGCCATGGGGGACTCTCCCGCGCGAATTCCGCGACCGCCTTCCGGAATGACAATTCGTCCTCCACCCGGAGCGGACGCAATTGCAGTTTTGCCGTCTTCATGCCATGCGGCACCACGGAACCTGCCGAAGGCATGGCTCAGGTTTGATCATTATACTGAAAGAGGATCTCCTTGGTGTAGCCATCGGCATCCTCCTTTTCCAAGCGCGTGATTCGCTTATTCCGAAAGCTCGCCTGGAGAATCTCCGATTCGGTCAAGCCGGTCCGAGCGGTGATGTGTTGGATGGTGAAGGCCCCTGGCTCACCGCGCGCCTTGAAGGGCCTTCCATCCCGTTCCAGGCACTTCTCCAGTTCCCGACTTTTCCGCAGGAAACCATATTGATAGTAACCCCACGCGCCAACGGCGCCGACAAAGGTCAATAGCGTGGTGACATTGGCGCCGATTTCGAGTTTCTCGCTAAAGGTCATGTTTGCTCGCCTCCATCGCTGCGGGTGCGGAACGCCGGGCCTTCCGTCCGATGAGAAAATATCCGGGTGGCGCGACGGTAATCCGCCGGCGTTCGATGGCAAGCCTGCGTCTTCCGGTGAGGGAACCGTGGAAGCGCGGAGCCTATCGCTCCGCCCGAGTCTGGCGCCGCCAAGCGCGAAACCAGCCGCGCTCGCGCACCGTTTCCTGCCGCAGGGCGGTCAAGCGGGCCGAAAGCAAATTGGCGCGCCCCAAATAGCCCACCAATTCCCGGGGATTGCGCCGGCTCACCACGGGCAAGCGACCGACCTCCTGGGAGAGCATGCGGGCGACCGCATCGTAAACGCTCTCGTCCGGATACGCGACCACCGGATCCGCATGGCCGGCGGCAATCAGCGCCATCGCCCGACCGCCCGAACTTTCGATCGCGCGCAACAGGTCGCTGCGGGTGATGATCCCGGCAAGCAGACCGGCGGAGTCCACGAGCGGCCACGCCTGCTGGGTGGAAACGGCCGGATCGTGACGGGCGATGAGATCGGCGAGTTCGGCGACCGTCATGGCGGCCGGCAGCGTCTCGGCGTCCTTATCC
>CAZWMF010000618.1:1394-2642 GCA_964634535.1 uncultured Opitutaceae bacterium
GCGTCGACGTCGTAGTCCTGGGGAATCCGCAGGCCGCGCCGGGCGATCTTCTCGGTCATGATTGAATTGCGCATGAGGGAGCGGGCCGCGAGGAATCCCACCGTCGCCCCAGCCAGGACGGGCAAGAGCCCGTTGGGCTGCAGCGTGGTCTCGAATGCGAAGACGACGCTCGCCAGGAGGGCGCGCGAGGCACCGGCAAACATCGTCGTCATACCGACCAGGGCGGCCACGCGAATATCCAGGCCGCTGGCCGGCAAAAGCCAAAGCAGCCCGGCGCCCAGGACGCCCCCGCCCCCGCCACCGATGGTCAGCAGCGGAGCCAGCGTGCCGCCGGAGGTGCCGCTGCCGAGGGCGATCGCCCAGGACACAAACTTCAAGGCGCAGAGCAGCGCCATTAGGGCGAGCGGCAGGCGGTTGGAAATGATGTCGGAAATATTGTCATACCCTACCCCCAGGGTTCGCGGGGCAATGAAGCCGATCGCGCCGACCGCCAAACCGCCGAGCGCCGGCCACCACATCCAGTGAACGGGCAGATGCTCGAACCGATCCTCGACCCAATAGACCGAGCGCGTCACGCCCACTGAAGCCACTCCCAGAACGAGTCCGATGAACCCATATAGGCCCAACGCCACCAGGGACGCCGGAGCGACCGCGGGCATGGCGAAGATCGCGGTTCCGCCTTCGAAGTGAACGCGCATTCCGGCCGCGGCGACCGAGGCCAGCGCGACCGGAACGATCGAGCGGGCCCGGTACTCGAACAGCAGTAGTTCAACCGCCAACAGGATGGCGGAGACCGGGCTGCCGAAGATCGCCGCCATGCCGGCCGCGGCGCCGGCGGCGAGCAAGGTCTTGCGCTCCGCCGCGGTCGTGCTCAGCAGTTGTCCGAAGACCGAACCCAGGGCCCCCCCGGTGGCGATGATCGGACCCTCCGCGCCAAAGGGACCGCCCGTGCCGATGGCGATAGCGGCCGAGACGGGTTTGAGCACGGCGATCTTCGCGGGCATGCGGCTGTCGTTCTCCAGGACTTGCTCCATGGCTTCCGGGATGCCGTGCCCGCGGATCGCGCGGGACCCGTACCGGGCCATGAGTCCAACCAACACCCCGCCGAGCGCGGGAACGAGAACCACCGCCAGGCCGAGCCGGTTCGCTGCCGGGGACCGAAAGACGGTCGAGACCCGGCCGTAGAACGCCAGGTTCGTCACGAGCCCGATGAGATGGGTCAACGCCTGGGCAATGAATCCGGCGCAC
>CAZWMF010000619.1:0-2638 GCA_964634535.1 uncultured Opitutaceae bacterium
GCCAAGTGGGGCGACGACGGGATTCGGCGCCAAACCCAACCGGCCCGGAACCGCGAATGTTGCTTCGACGGCATGGTGGGTCGATTTTAGCAATTATTTTGAAGGGGTGGGTGCATTGGGAGGCGGAAATGTAAGCCTGATCGCCGGCGGGAATATCAGTGATATCGATGCCGAGGTGCCGACGAATGCGCGCATGCCGGGCGTGAATCCGAGCACGGGTAATCCCATCGCCCCTTCGGCGGCGACTCTCCTGGAACTCGGCGGAGGTGATCTAACGGTTCAGGCCGGCGGATCGATCAGTGGGGGAGTTTATTATGTGGAGCGGGGGACGGGTGCGCTTTATGCGGGCGGGCAAGTGACCACCGACGCGACTCGGACTACCCTGTCGCTCCCGCAGATTGCCGCACTCCCGGCTGGTACTGAGGCCGACCCGGCAACCTGGCTTCCGACGACCTTGTTCGTGGGAAACAGCAGCTTTACCGTCAGCGGAGTTGGCGATGTGACGCTGGGCGCGGTGGTCAATCCCTTCCTCCTGCCGCAGGGCATCAATAATAGCTTTTGGGAAAAATCCTATTTCTCGACCTATTCGTCACAGGCGGGTGTCGATGTCACCTCCCTTACCGGCTCGGTCAAACTCGACGACAATCCTCAATCCGGCCAGGAGAGCGCCTCCCTTTATTCATGGTATAACTCCCTGCTAGCGCTTAGTTCGGGCAGCAGTTCTTTCCAATCCGACTCGGTCACCGAACCTTGGCTGCTCTTGGCGGAAGGCAATATCGCGACGACTTATGGCGACAGTTCTTTGCTTCCCACGACCGTTTTTGACTTGATGGCGCCGAGCCTGCGTGCGACCGCTTTTTCCGGGAATGTGAACATCATCGGCGGTTTGACCCTGGCGCCGGCGCCAAACGGAACCATCGATATTCTCGCCGGTGGCTCGGTGAATGGCGTGCAGATCAACGGGCTGCAGCAACTCGGGTCGGGGGCCAACCAATATCAATGGGCCTCGGCCGTGATCAATCTATCGGATGCTGATCCCTCGCTCATTCCCGGTGTCGCCTCGCCTTTGTCCGTGACCAATACCCCAACGGGGGCTGCCGCCGTGGGATGGTGGGCGTCGCCGGCGGATGTTATGGCTGGCATCGCCCTCATGATCAACGAGTCGAGCAATGACGACAGCGGGAATGCCCCTCTCCAAGAAAGGGAGGCGCTGCATGACGCCGCGCTCCTCCATGGCGGAGATGCGAACCCCGTCCAAATCGTGGCCCAAACTGGGGATATTTCGGGCTTAACGCTGTTCTCGGCGAAGGCTGCAGTGATCGAGGCGGGTCAGGACATAACCGATATCGCGTTTTACCTCCAAAACAACAACTCTTCCGATGTAAGCGTGATCGCCGCCGGACGAGATTTGATCGCTTATGATCCGACGGCTCCGCTATTGGAGGAGGCGCAGTTTCCGACGGCCACAAATCAGCTCCAAGGCGGGCCGCTCAGTGGCGACATTCAGGTGAGCGGGCCAGGAACGCTTGAGGTGCTGACCGGCCGCAATCTTGATCTTGGGGTGGGCAATGCTTCCGGTGGAAATTCCGACACCGCATCGATCGCCGGAATCTCCAGCGTCGGCAGCGGAGGAAATCCCTACCTGCCCTTCGCCGGTGCCGATATCGTAACTGCGGCGGGTTTGGGCGGAGTTGCGGATCTTTCCGCCTCCCCGCTCGGATTCTCGACCTTCATCGCTCAGTTTGCCAACCCGGCCTCCGCCGGCGCGAATGCGGCGCAATATCTGCCGGAGGTAGCCGCCCTGCTTGGGGATGCGACCTTGAGCGGAGAGAGCCCGCAGGAAATCTGGGCACAGCTGCTAGCTCCGTACGCCGGGTCAGGCGCGGCGGCGCAATTGGAACACGAGGATCTGATCGCGCTCGACACATTCTTCATTGTTCTGAGGGATGCGGGACGAGATCAGAGTAATCCGTCGAGCCCGGATTTCGGCGGTTATGCGGCCGGCGATGCGGCGATTGCCGACTTGTTCCCCGGCAGCACGGTCACGACCGGGGCCACGGCCGCGAATACGGCTTGGTCCGGCTCCATTTCGCTGGCGACCCGCGAGATCGTCACGACCAACGGTGGAAATATTTCTGTGTTGGCGCCCGGGGGTAGCGTCACGGTGGGCAATCCGGGCGATCCGCAAAAGCCCGATCAGGGCTTGCTGACGGAATACGGAGGAAATATTGCGATCTTCGCCGAGGGCAACGTGGGTGTCGGAACCTCCCGCATCTTCACGCTGCGCGGTGGCAGCGAGATCATCTGGTCCAGTATCGGGAATATCGCGGCGGGCAGCGGTTCCAAAACGGTCTACTCGGCTCCCCCGACGCGCGTGCTGGTCGATCCGCAGAGTGCCACCGTTGAAAACGATCTGGCGGGTCTGGCCACTGGCAGCGGCATCGGCGTCCTGGCGACTCTGACCGGTGTTGCTCCCGGTGACGTCGACTTGATCGCACCTGTCGGCACGGTCGATGCCGGCGACGCCGGCATCCGGTCGTCGGGTAACCTCAACATCGCGGCGCTTCACGTGCTCAATGCTTCCAATATTCAGGCAAGCGGCGTGAGCACCGGAGTGCCGACCGTGGTGGCGCCGAAT
>CAZWMF010000620.1:0-2627 GCA_964634535.1 uncultured Opitutaceae bacterium
AGCGGCATTTGCTCGGGGGCAAGGCGCGTCAGGAGGGGGTATCCCCAGCGGGGCTATCCCCTCCTGACGCAACGCAGCCCACGAGCAAATGCCGCCGGAAATGGCATGCTATTTGTGCGACACTACACTAGCTCGTACCCGATGCCCCGCACCGTCCTGATCAACGGTTGATCGGACGAACCCTTCAGCTTTTGCCGCAGCCGCTGGACGTAGACGTCGATCAGGTTGGTTTCCAGGTCGCAGTCCGAGCCCCACACCTCTTCGGCGATGAGCGCGCGGGGGAGCACCTGGCCGGGGCGTTGGAGGAAGAACTGCAACAGGGCAAGCTCGCGGCCGGTCAGGTTGACCCGTTCCCCATTGAACGTCGCCGAGTGCCCGACCAGATCGACCACCAGCGGACCGCGCCGCAGCAGGGCGGGCTCCGCGCCGGCGCGGCGGCGCAGGAGGGTGCGAACCCGAGCGACCAATTCATCCACATTGAACGGTTTGGACAGGCAGTCGTCGGCGCCCAGATTGAGTCCGTGAATCCGGTCGGAGACCGTGTCCGCCTCGCTCAGGAGGAGGATCGGACATTCGACGCCGGCCTGGCGCCACGCCTCCAATAGCTCGAACCCATCGCCGTCCGGCAGCGCGACGTCCAAGACGATCGCTCCGTACGAGGTTCGCGCCACGGCTTCGCGGGCGCTTGCGCAGGATCCGACCAGCGTGGGCCGGTAATTCTGCTCGGCCAGCGACCGTTCGACGACCAGGCCGCAGCGCAGCGGGTCGACCACGATCAGGATATTCACCGTTCTCCCACCGGGGAGAGGCGGCGGGCAATCGGCCCGAACGCCCGCGCCATCGGAGCCGGCTCTTGGATGGCTCCAAATATATTCCGTTTTGGCATAGGTGGTCGTGTCAGAGTTGTACATTTTAAGAGTGCGGACCCGGGCCTGCCGCAGACCGCGGGAGTCGGCCCAAACCCGCCTCTACGCCATTCAGCGCAATCGGGCCGGAATCATTACACGGTTCGCAAAAAAAAATTGCGGGCTGCCCGGTTCATCCTGGAATCCCCACAATTACGGCTTCGGCAAAGCGGCCCATTTGGCCTGCGCGGCCGCGGCCAAGGCCTCCTGCCGCGCCGCAGCGTCGGCGTGGCCGGCCTTGCGTTCGGCCGCCGCCAAGAGGCGGCGAGTCGCCGCGGTCTGCTCGAGCATCTCGCCATAGTCGCCCGCCCAACTCCCGAAAGCGCGCGGGCCGCCCGGATGCTGTTCGGTCTCCACCGCCACCCGCTGGAAGTCGGCGAGCGCCTCATCCCACCGACCGGCCGCCTGCTCGGCTTCGCCGCGCATCAGCAGTTGGTTTACGCGGTTGGCCTGCCACCAGAGATTCGTGGGATCGGCCGCGACGAGCCCGTCATATTCTCCGATGCCGCGGCTTAGGTCGTCCACCGCCGCTTGCAGGCGACTCCGCTTGATTTCGAGTTCGCCCAGCAAGCCGAAGCCGGAGGCATGTTCGGACCGGTTGCCGGTATTCTTCGGATCCTGCCGGATTAGCGCTTCGAAAATGCTCAGCTTTTCACGATACGCCTTCTCGGCCTCGTCATACTTCCCGATCTTGAAAAGGAAGTGACCGGTCGTGCCGCGCACCGTGGCCAGCCGCTCCTTGGGCAGCGGGTTGGCCGGCTCGCCGGCCACCCATTGGCGATAGGCGTCCTCCGCCGTGCGGACCAGCGTCGCCGTGCGATCGAAATGCCCGAGCCGGCGTTCGGCGACGGCCAGGTTCTGGGCGGTGCCGCCCACCGCGCCGAGCAAGGTAAAATCCGTCGGCATGAGTCGCGCCAACTCCTGGCGTTCCCGCAGGCAGTGCTCGAGCAGCGGGACGGCTTTGACATCGTTTTCCTGCTGCAGGTAGAGGATGGCGAAGTACTCCTCGGCCCGGAGCGACTCGCCGCGGAGCGCGAGATCGTCGGGGTGACGGGCGACGAGCCCGCCATAAGCGGCCAACGCTCGCTTGAACGTCGCTTCCGCCTCCGCGAAGCGGCCCTGGAGCGAACGGATATCGGCCACCTGGCGCAAAGCGTTGGCCCGATTGCGTTCGCTGTCATAGGTCAGGGCGTTGGCCGGAAGGTCGGAATAGAACCGGTCGACCTGGGCGATCGTGCTGTCCAGGACATCGAGTCGGCCGACCGGTTTCAGGCGGTCCGCCAGATCGCCGAGCATAAACTGGATCAAATGCTCGCCCTGGCGCAGGCGGGCCTCCGCTTCCATTCGCTGCGCCACTTCCGCCCGGCGGGCCCGCTCGATGCGCGCCGCGGACACGACCGCCACGCTGGCGACGGCGACGAGGAGCGCGGCCACCGTTCCCGCGAGCGCGGCCACGGCCGGATTGCGCCGAACCCATCGCACGAGCCGCCCTGCCGCGCCGATCGGCCGGGCCCGGATGGGCTCATGGCGCAGGAATCGCTCCAGGTCGTCGGCCAGAGCCGCGGCGCTCGCGTACCGCCGGCCGGCGTCCTTGTTCATGCACTTCTGGACGATCGTTTCCAGGTCGCGCGGGACAGTCGGATTCAGGAGGGTGACCGCGACCGGCTCGGTCTCGGCCACCTGGCGCAACACCTCGAGGAGATTGGCCCCCATGAAGGCCGG
>CAZWMF010000621.1:0-2623 GCA_964634535.1 uncultured Opitutaceae bacterium
CCGGCCGAGCAGGGCGCATTCA
Source organism: uncultured Opitutaceae bacterium (assembly GCA_964634535.1). Classification (GTDB taxonomy): domain Bacteria; phylum Verrucomicrobiota; class Verrucomicrobiia; order Opitutales; family Opitutaceae; genus Palsa-1447. Next base: position 23 of record CAZWMF010000621.1, read on the forward strand.
CTTGCGTGCCCGGTTTTCATCGGCGGCTCGCGGGCTGGCTCGAGAGGCTGCCGGCGGGCGCCGATCCCCGGCGCGAGGATCTCCATGCCCTGGGCTCCCGGCCGATCGCCGGCCGGGCCGGAGACCTCGTCATCTGGCACCAGGCGCTGCCCCACGGCAGCCGGCCCAACCGGGGCACGCGTCCGCGCCTCGTGCACTACATCAATATGTATCCGACCCAGATCGTCGAGCCGGTCGCGTGGCGTTGACGCGAACGGGCGGGCGCACCCGGATGCGGCGCCGCCGGGTCAGACGTTCAGGTAGACGTACAGGGTGAACACGACCGCAGCCAAACCGGCCGCGGCGGCGAGCGACCACAGCAGGCTGCGCTGCCGGGCGGCGATGGCGAGGGTCGAGATGATCACCGCCAGCTGCGCGGCGAGCATGCCATAGAAAAACCGCCCGCTGCGCAGCGAATGCCGCTCGGCCGAGTAGTTGCTCTGGCGCACCTGCAGTTCGTAGAGCTCGGCGATGGCCTGGTTGAGCCGCGCCTCGGCGTCATAACGGCGGGCGGTGTAGCGCAAGCGCACGGCCGTGAAATCCCGGGTGGCGGCGACATCGGCCGGACCCGGTCGGTGGTCGAGAGCCGACTCGAGCAAGGCCAGCGCCTGCTCCTTCGGTTCCAAGGCCGTCTCGAAGGACTGCAGCTGCGTCCGAACCGATTCGACCGCGCGGTCCAGATCGGCCGGATCGACTTGGGCCATCCGCGGCGCGACCGCCCGGTCGGAAGTCGCCGCTTCGACCGCGTCAATGGCCGCCGTGATCTTGGGATCGAGCCGGGCCACGGCGCCGGATTGCGCCGGATCGCCCGCTTCGAGAACGGCGAGGGCGGCCGCGACCGCGGGAATGGAGGGCGAGCCGTCCGCCCGGGCGAACGCCGCCGGATCGGGCGGGCGGAGCACATAGGTGCTGGCCAGGAGGTCGAGGGTCGTGCGCTGTACTGCGCTGCGCAGGCGCTTGGCCTGAAAAAAGCCCCACTGGTCGCCCGCTTTCGACTGCAGCTGCGCGCCCAGCGCCCGATCGTACTGCGCCCGGGTCATCTCGCTCGAGGCCAGACCGGCCAGGGCGGTCGCGAGCACGGTCATGACGACCGGCGTCATGCCGAGAATCTTGCCCCAGCCGGTGGGCGGCAGGTCGGCCTTCAGGGCGTCCAAGGGTTCGGTTTTCATGGGTGGTCTCGCCGGGTGGCTCTACTGGAGCGCGAGGAACACCCGCGGTCCTTTGTCGGGCTTGGTCGCGCCCGTGCTCTGGACGAGGAACAGCCGGTCTCCGGCGATCTTTCCGGTGTCGACCAAATATGTGCGCGCGCGCCTGGCGCGGGCCGCCGCCAGGGCGCGCAGGTCGTCCGGCGTCACGGCGATCGCTTCGGCCAATCGGCCGGTCATCTGGTCCAAAGGCAGGCCAGCCGCGGTCACGGCGGCCATCTGCTGGGCGTAGGCGCGGGCGCGCTGGGCATTTTCCTGACGGACGGCGCGGCGATCGCGGGCCGCCTGAAGCGTGAGCGCCGCCCAGAGCCGGCGCAATAGCCCGGCCGGCGGCGGTGGCGGCGCCACGACCGCTGGCGGCGGCGGCAGCGGCGTGCCAAATTGCGTGCCCGGCGGGAACTTCTCGTCGAACATCTGTTTGATGATCGCCGCCTGGTCGTCGGCGGAAACGAGCAGCTTTTCCGGGGGTGCGATGTTCGGATCGGCCACCCGCCGCTCCGCCCAGAGGCGCCGCCGCACCTGGTCGTCGAGCTTCTGGCGCTTCAGCGCGTAGACATCGGCGGCATTGTCGTAGTCGCCCTCCAACCCCAGGCTGAGTCCCGGCCGGTTGGTCAGGGCCTTGGTGAGGACGACCAGTTTGGGCTGTTCGGCCGGTGATAGTTCGCTGCTGCCGGGCGCGAACTCCTGATAAGCCAATTCATCGACGCCGCCGCCGAACATGGAACCGATCAGCGAAAAGGGGGAAACGGCTGCCTTGGTCAGAAGGTTGACGACGACGCGCAGGACCACCTTGCCGATCCGGAAGTTGGGATCGTCGGTGGTGCCCTGTACCGGGATGTCGATCACGATATTGCCGTTGAGATCCTTGAGGAGCGCCACACCCAGCCGGACCGGCAGGCCGGTCGCATCGGGGCTCGCGACCGCGTCGCCAAAGGTAAATTGGCTCAGGGTAAGCACATTCGAGGCATCGATCCGCGTGTCGTCGAGTCGCGCTTGGACCGCCAGGCGCAACTTGCCACGCGCCAGGTCGTAGCCGGCGTACTTGCCGCAATACGGGCTGAGCGGGAGCAAATCCACATTCCTAAAATCGACCGTCAGATCGACGGACTTTTTCGCGGCGAGCGGGTCGAGCTTGCCGGCGATCGTGATGGGCCCGCTGCCGTCGACCATCGCTTTCAAGTCGACCGACGCCTTGGCGGGGTTGCGCGACGACAATCCGGTGATCGTGCCGCCAAAGCCGTTGACGGCCATCGCCACATTGGGCTCGAGCGAGCGGTCGGTGAATCGGAAATCGCCGCCGGTTATGCTCACCTGGCCGATGTCGATTTGGGGAAGGGGCGGGCCGGCCGCGGCCGGC
>CAZWMF010000622.1:0-2620 GCA_964634535.1 uncultured Opitutaceae bacterium
GTGGTCGGCGACTACAATCTGGTCGCCTTCGGCAATTCCGATCTCTCGTTCACGAGCCAGGACGTCGAGGGTCCCATCGCGATCGGCGGCAACCTCACGCTCGGCGGCGACCCGGTGGTGACCCTGCAGCAGTTTGACGCGTCCACGAATCCCACGCTGTACGTCCAGGGGACCTTCGCCATCGCCAACAACCAGACGGTGCAGCTCGACAACGGCTACGCCGCGCTGCCCGGCAATGCCGGAACGGGGACGTACCCCTATCAAGGCAATGCAAACCGGTATCAGCCGGCCGGCACGAGCGGCTGGCTCCAGGTGAACAGTTCGGTGGCTCATTCGAATACCGATCCGCGCACGAATCCGATCGGCGTGTGGGGTACGACCAGCCTATCGAGCGCGCAGACCCAGCTGACCACGGTGTCGCAGGACTTGAACGGGGTCGCGGCCAACGGTTCGATCGGCGTCACTGGCCAGACCCTCACCTTCACCGGGGCGGCCAGCGGAATCAGTGTGTTCGACCTGAATGCGGCCAACCTGACGCAAAGCGGCGGATCCGCTTTTTACAACGGCACGCGGTTCACCTCGCTGGCGATCAATATTCCCACCAACGGGCTCTACGTGGTCAACGTGACCAACGCCGCGAGCGATGCGAACCCGATTTTCGGGCCGGACGTCAATTTCAACCTGAGCACGAGCCAGGCGAGCCAGCTCTTGTGGAACATCGTCGGTTCGGGTTCGGTGACACTGGGCAACAACGGGCAGTTCTACGGGAGCGTTCTCGCCCCCCAGTTCGCCCTGTCGAATGGGACCAACGACCCGCTCACCGGCCAGATCGTGGCCGGATCGATCGACTATCAGAATGCGGAATTGCACTTCGCCGGGCTCGCTCCCATTCCGGAGCCGCCCGCCTCCGCGCTGGCGATGGCCTTCGGCGTTTTGGCGGTGTGCGCGGGCCGGGTCCTTGGACGTCGGGCTTCGGGCCAGGCCGCCGGCGTCGGCGCCCCGTCCTGATTTGCCGGACGGCCTCCCTCGCAAGTCGGGTGAAGCGGACGCTGGCGAGCCGGCGCCCGAATTGGCGGGGTTCAATGATGGATGTCGGCTAAGTGGCCGTTGCGGCCACCTGCTGGCACCAGTTGGTGTCGGGAACCGCGTCGGCGGTGCGCACGCTGCCGGGGCTCATCAGGTTGTGAGGATCCGAACTGTGGGCGCCGCCTTCGGCGTCGCCCGTATAGCCGGCCGCGTGGCCGGATTCGTGGGCGATCGTGTCGTCGGCGGCGAGCGCCCGGTTCCAGAGAACGCCCTTGGCCCCGGTATTGGCGCGGGGGAAGATCCGGCCGCCCTGCCAAGTCTGGCTGAGGGTGGATTCGGTGACGAGGACCTTAACGCCGCCGGCGTGGCCGACGATGTTGTCGAAGTTCTTGTCGCGCAGCGCCCGGTCGTCCGCGTTGTCGCTGTCGTAGTCGCCGTCCGCCGGAGCGGGTTTGTTGTTCCGGTTCCAATCGTACGCGGTTTTGACGTCGATATCGCAGGCCAGCGAATGGGCGCTGCAGCAGCTCGCGATCGCGGCCTTTTCCTTCGCGATCGACGCTTTCAGCTTCTTGATCGTCACGTCGTTGGCCTGGGCGCTCGAGTCAAAGCCAATGTTGACCCAGATCGTCTTGCGGGGCAATGGCGCATACGAGCCCGCGCCGTCGCCGTCGCGCTGGATCGTCCGCGGGCCGGCGAGGGAACCGGTCCGGGTGCCGACCGCGCCTTGTTGGACGCTGTGCGTCAATTCGTGGGCGAGCAGGGTCTGGCCCTGCGGAGTGCCCGGGGCGAAGTGGCCCGCGCCGAAGACGATGTGCGGCCCGACGGTGAAGGCGGTTGCGGCCACGGACCGGGCCGCCTCCGCCGCCCGGGCGTCGGCGTGCACGCGCACCGCGCCCAGATCGTGGCCAAACCGCGGCTCAAAGAAGGCGCGCGTGGCTGAATCCAGCGGTTGGCCGGGTGAATTCACGGCGGCGTCCACTCGGGGTTGGGGCACCGCCACGCCGCCGGTGCCGGGTTGAACCCGTTGGATCGACACCGCCGCCCGGGCCTCCGCTTCCCGGCGTTCCTGCTGGCACCGCGGGCAGCCGCCGCCGCAGGCGCAAACCCGGTGCGGCCTCGGTGCGGGCCGTTGCACGATCCGGGCGGCGATTTGGTCGGCCTCGCGCTCATAGGCGTCGCCCGGGGCGTCGACCGTCCACTTGGCTTGGATGCGGACGGTCGGCGGGGCGAAGCGGCCGGCGTCGGCCGGCGTGGGTTTGGCTGATTTTCGGGTATAGGTGAGCATGGTCATGGCAGTCCCCAGGTATCAAAGTCCTGTTGCGCCTGCTGCAGGCGGTCGTAATCGGCCGGGGTGGCGTCCGGATTGAGTTTTTGAAAATGCTCAAATTCCCGGCGGCTGGCCTCCTGGACGAAGGCATCGATCCAGCCTCCGCCCATGTACGCGCCGCCCGCGGCCGATCCGCCGATGCCTCCGACCACGCCGCCCAGCAGGCCGCACAGAAAGAGGCCAAGGCCCTCCGTGGCGACGCCGAAGGCAATACAGCCGGCGGTGGCCAGGGCCGCGCCGGAGATGCCGCCAACCTGGCCGCCGACC
>CAZWMF010000623.1:0-2617 GCA_964634535.1 uncultured Opitutaceae bacterium
GCGACGGCTGGTTCGCCGGGCGCCTCGGGTGGATGGGGCTGGCGCAATACCGGCAGGTCAGCAGCCGGCCGCTTTTCAACGCCCAGCTCGAAATCACCTACGCCGACGGGACCACCGACTTCGTGGCCACCGACGGCTCCTGGAAGGGCGGCCCCGGCGAGGTGATCGGCGCCGACGAGCAGCTGGGCGAAGTCCAGGACGCGCGCCGCCGGGTTCCCTGGGACCGGCCGGGATTTGCGGATGAGGGTTGGGCGGCGGTGGCGGTGGAAGACCACCCGGGCATCGCGCTCGACCCGCAGCGCGGACCCCCGGTGCGCCGGCTGCTCGAGCTGGCGCCGCGCCAGATCACCCGGCGCGGCAACGTGTGGGTGGTCGACCTTGGCCAGAACATGGTCGGACACGTCCGGCTCTCGGCCCGCGGACCGGCCGGCACCACGATCACGGTCACCCACGCCGAGATGATCAACGCCGACGGGACCCTGTACGCCGAGAATCTGCGGACCGCCCTGTCGATCGACACCTTCACGCTCGGCGGCACGGGGCGGGAGACCTTCGAGCCGCACTTCACCTTCCACGGCTTCCGCTACGTCGAGATCGCCGGCTATCCCGGCGAACTAACCGCGGCCGCCCTGCGCGGCATCGTCGTCGCCTCGGACACGCCGGCGACCGGGACCTGGGCCTCGTCGGATCCGGACCTAAACCAGCTCTTCTCCAACATCGTCTGGGGCCAGCGCAGCAATTTCCTGAGCGTGCCGACCGACTGCCCCCAGCGCGACGAGCGCCTGGGGTGGATGGGGGACGCGCAGGTGTTCGCGCCCACGGCCGCCCGCAACGCCGACGTCGCCGGGTTCTTCACGAAATGGTTGGTGGATGTGAACGATGCCCAGGGGCCCAAGGGCGAGTTTTCGACGGTGTCGCCGCGGGCCAACCAGAACAATTCCTGGCCGGTCTGGGGCGACGCCGGGGTGATCATTCCCTGGGCGATGTACACGGCCTACGGCGACTCCGCCTTTCTGGCCGACAACTACTCGCACATGGCCCGCTGGGTCGATTACTGCCGGAGCGTGGCGAAGGATTTGATCCTGACCGGAGGGGTGGGCGACCACCTGGCCCCGCGGATGACGCCGACCAGCATCGTCGACACGGCCTATTTCGCGAACTCGGCCCGGATCGTCGCGCAGGCTGCGGACCTCCTTGGGCGCACCGCCGACGCGCAAGGCTACCACCAGCTGCACGACCAGATCGTCGCCGCCTTTGGCCGCGCGTTTGTCGGCCCCGACGGCTCCATCACGGCGGTCGGCGGGATGAGGGGGTTCCGGGGCGCCGCACCGGCGGCCGCGCCGGCGGAGAATGTCCGCTCCGGCAACACCCAAACCGCCTACATCCTCGCGCTCCAGTTCGACCTGCTGCCGGCCGGCCTGCGTCCGGTCGTCGCCCAGCGCCTGGCGGACGACGTGTGGCGCAATGGCAGCCTCACGACCGGGTTTGTCGGCGTCGGACTGATCTGTCCGACCCTGACCGCGATCGGCCGCTCCGACCTCGCCTGGCAGCTGGTCTGCAACGACCGGTATCCCTCGTGGCTGTTCTCGGTGAAGAACGGCGCGACCACGATCTGGGAGCGCTGGGACGGCTGGACGCCGGAGAAGGGCTTCCAGGATTCCTCGATGAACTCCTTCAACCACTATTCGCTCGGCTCGGTCGGAGCCTGGCTCTACTCCGGCGCGGCGGGCATCCGCCCCGACGACGCCCATCCGGGCTACAAGCATTTCTTCCTGGAGCCGCAATTTACCGCCCGGCTTTCGCGCGTGCAGGCGACGTTCAATTCGCCGTACGGAGTCATCAACTCGTTTTGGCACGTCGAGGGCGGCCGCCTGCTGTATGTCGTCACGGTTCCTCCGAACAGCTCGGCGCAGCTGACCCTGCCGTTTCCTCCCGGGGCGGTCCGCCAGGACGGGCGGCCGCTTTCGGGCCCGGGAGGGGCCACCCAAATCGACCTGCCGGCCGGCACCTACCGCTTCGCGATGCCCGGGACGGGCTGAACGGGACCCGGTTTTGGCCGTCTGTGGTTCACCGCGCTGCCACGTTGCCGCCCGGCAGCTCCACGGCCGTCGCCAGCAGCGTCAGCGGGGCGGGCGGGGTGGCCCTGATTGAAATTTACGAAGTACCGTGATTGAAATCGGGGTCGGGAGGGGCCACGATTGGGCACCCCATGAATCCCTCCCCACCGCTTTCGCGGCGATCGTTTGTCGCCCGGTGCGCCGCCACGGCGGCGGCCTCTGGCTTGCCTCTGTGGTTTGTGCAGCGCCTGCGGGCCCAAGCCGGCGCGACGGCGGCGCCGTCCTTGCCGACCAGCCCCAACGACCGCCCCGGCATCGCGCTCATCGGCTGCGGCGGCCGCGGGCACTCCGACGCAACGGCGGCCGCCGCCTATGGCGACATCGTCGCGGTTTGCGACGTCGATCAAAACCACCTCGAAGCGGCGGCCAACCAATTTGCCCGGAACGGCAAGGCGCCGGCAAAGTATGCGGATTTTCGGGCGGTCCTGGAGCGCAGCGATGTCCAGGTCATTGTGCAGGCGACGCCGGACCACTGGCACACCCTCGTGAATCTCGCGGCG
>CAZWMF010000624.1:0-2611 GCA_964634535.1 uncultured Opitutaceae bacterium
CGGAGGCATGGCGACCCGGCTGCGGCCGATCACGGAGAAGATCCCGAAGCTCCTGGTCGAGGTGGCCGGCGAGCCATTTTTTTCCCACCAAATCCGGCTGCTCACGCGCGCCGGCCTGACTCGCGTGGTGCTCTGCGTCGGGCACCTCGGCGAGCAGATCGCCGAACGCTACGGGGACGGTTCGGCCTGGGGTATCCATTTGGAATACGTGTACGACGGGCCAAAACTCCTCGGCACGGGCGGTGCGCTCATCCAAGCCCTCCCGCGGTTGGGCCGAGCCTTTTACGTTCTCTATGGCGACAGTTACTTGCCGATCGATTACGGCGCGGTCGGACGGCATTTCCTGGCGTCCGGCCGGCTTGGACTCATGACGGTCTACGAAAATCACGGGCGCTACGATACGAGCAACGTTCGATTCGAAGGTGATCGGATACTCGTGTACGACAAACGCAGGCAGCACTCCGCAATGCACCACATCGATTTCGGTCTCGGGTTGTTTCGGCCGGCGGCGTTCGATGGATTTCCCCGGGATGCCGTCGTCGACTTGGCCGCGGTGCAAACCGCCCTGATCGCCCGCGGCGAACTGGCGGGATACGAAGTCAAGCAACGATTCTATGAAATCGGTTCACCCGCGGGCCTGGCTGAACTGAGTCTCCTCTTGACCGCGTCCGCGCCGCCCCAATCGTGACATCCGCGCCAAACTGGCGCCCTTCGATTTCATGACGTCTTACTCCGTCCAGCACCTCCAGGAAACGGCCGAAATCGTCTCCCATATCGACCCAGCCGACTGCGAACGCTGCGTGGCCGAATTGCGGGCGGCGCGGGAACGCGGCGGCCGGCTGTTCATTCTGGGCGTCGGCGGCAGCGCCGCCAACGCATCCCATGCGGTAAACGATTTTCGAAAGATCGCGGGATTCGAGGCGTATGCACCGACCGACAATGTATCGGAGCTCACGGCCCGGACCAACGATGAGGGCTGGACCAGCGTTTTTGTGGAATGGCTGCGGGGCAGCCGGATTGCGTCCAGGGATATCGTCCTCGTCTTTTCCGTCGGCGGCGGGAATCTGGAGAAGAACATCTCGCCCAATCTCGTGGCCGCGTTAAAACTCGCCAAAGAGGTGGGCGCACGCGTCATCGGCGTGGTGGGCAAAGACGGCGGCTATACCGCCCAAGTGGCCGACGCCCGGGTCATCGTGCCCGTGGTGAATCCCAATAACATCACGCCTCACTCGGAGGCGTTTCAGGCGGTGGTCTGGCACCTGTTTGTTTCCCACCCGCTCCTCAAGGTGAATCCGACTAAATGGGAGTCGACCCGGTAGGCCCTGGTCCGGCCGGCCGGCCGGCGGTATTTCTGGACCGGGACGGCACGCTGAACGTGCCGGTCGTGCGGGAGGCACGCCCGTTTGCCCCGAGTTCGGTCGATGATTTCAGCCTGTTCCCGGAAACCCAGGCCGCCTGCCGGTCGCTCAAGGAAGCCGGTTTTGTGCTGGTGGTCGTGACCAACCAGCCCGACGTCGGCCGGGGTCTGCTGCCCCGGGCCGTGGTCGAAGCGATCAACGAGAAACTCCGGTTGCTCGTGCCGGAAATCGACCGAATTGAGGTGTGTTATGACCCCGGCCGGGGCGAATCATCGCGGCGGCGCAAGCCCGAACCGGGCATGGTGCTCGATGCGGCAGTGGCACTCGGGATCGACTTGCGACGATCCTGGATGGTGGGCGATCGGTGGCGCGACGTCGATTGCGGCAGGCGGGCGGGTGTGCGCACGGTTTTCATTGATCTCGGCTATGCCGAAACGCTGGATCAGAGGCCCGATTTCACCGTGAAATCCATCGGTGAGGCGGCCCGGGCAATACTTGGCGCAACAAATTGACAAACGGATTCTTGCGAAATAGCCAATTACCCATACCCGCCCATTGCTTCTTCGTGTCTATGACTTTACTTCTCCCGTCATGAAATCCTTAAACGACCTAAAGATTCAACTCTACGCCGACGGCGCCGACCGGGCCGGCATCGTCGCGCTCTACGCCAAATCCTACATCAAGGGGCTCACCACCAATCCCAGCCTAATGAAGAAAGCTGGAATCAAGGATTACGAGGCCTTTGCCAAAGACATCCTGCAGGTGGTTACGGCCAAGCCGATTTCCCTGGAGGTATTCACTGACGAGTTTTCGGAAATGCGGCGCCAGGCGCTCAAAATCACAAAGTTCGCCTCCAACGTGTACACCAAGATTCCGATCACCAATTCGCGCGGCGAATCGTCGCTGCCGTTGATCCGGGAACTCGGCAAGGAGGGCGTAAAGCTAAACGTTACCGCCCTGTTTACAGAGGACCAGGTGCGCGGAACGATCGATGCGCTCAACCCCGAAGTGCCCGCGGTCGTGTCGGTTTTTGCCGGGCGCATCGCCGACACCGGAGTCGATCCGGTGCCGCTCATGCGCAAGTACCGCGAAATCTGCGCCGTGCACCCCAAATCCGAGTTGCTTTGGGCCAGCACGCGCGAAGTGCTCAATATCTTCCAGGCCGAAGAATGCGGCAGCGCCATCATTACGGTGCCGCACGATATCCTGGGCAAGGCGGAGAAGCTGCTCGGCGTGGGATTGGCCGAAATGTC
>CAZWMF010000625.1:0-2335 GCA_964634535.1 uncultured Opitutaceae bacterium
GCTATGATTTCAGCCTTATCCTGAAGACCGATGGGAGCCTATGGGCCACGGGCGGGAATGCCAGCGGCCAGCTGGGCGACGGTACGACAACGCAGCAGCTCGCTCCGGAATCGATTCTTCCCAGTGGGGTGGCCGCGGTCTCGGCGGGCGGAAGATACTATCTGACCCCGGTTCCTGGTGGAGTTCCGGTTGGCATGTTGGGTTCAGGTTTTAGCCTGATCCTGAAGACGGATGGCAGCCTGTGGGCGACGGGTGACAATTCCAGTGGCCAGCTGGGCGACGGGACCACGACCCCTCAACTCGTCCCGGAGCTGATAATTCCCAGCGGGGTGGCGGCGGTTTCGGCCGGCGGAGACTTCAGTCTAATCGTGAAGGTGGACGGGAGCCTATGGGCCATGGGAGATAACTCCAGCGGCCAGCTGGGCGACGGGACGACGACTCAGCAACTCGTCCCGGAGCTGATAATTCCCGGCGGGGTGGCGGCGGTCTCGGTTGGCTATACCCACAGCCTGATACTGAAAACGGACGGGAGTGTATGGGCCATGGGCGATAACTCCAGTGGCCAGCTGGGCGACGGGACGACGACCCAGCAACTCGTCCCGGAGCTGATAATTCCCGGCGGGGTGGCGGCGGTCTCGGCCGCCTGGAATTTCAGCCTGATCCTGAAGAAAGACGGGACCCTCTGGGCCATGGGCGATAACTCCAACGGTCAGCTGGGCGACGGCACGACGACATCGCATGACTCGCCGGAGCTCGTTGCGGTAAACGTACAGGCTGTCGCGGCCGGAGTTTACCATTCACTGGTGGTGGGAAGTGCCGACGTCAATCTGTTTGGCCCGGCGTTCACAAGCCAACCATCGAGCCAGGCCACCTTGGCCCGCCTCACTGCAACTTTTACCGCGGTAGCCTGGGGAGTGCCAGCGCCAGCGCTGCAGTGGCAGGTATGCACGACGGGCGGGGCCTTCGGCACATGGACAAACCTGACCGACACGGCGCCCTATAGCGGAACGGCAACCGCGACTCTGGCCATCACGGGCGTGACCACCGACATGAGCGGTTACCAATACCGCTGCCTGGCCTCGAATTCCGTCGCGAGCCACGTCGCATCCAACGCGGCGGTCCTGACGGTTTCGCCGAACTCCAACCCGCCTCCAACGATCACGACGCAGCCGGTGTCCCAATTGGCCGCGAACGACGCCAGCGTGACCTTTGCCGTCGTCGCGACCGGAGCCACCTCGTACCAGTGGTATCTTGACGGTGTCCCGATCCCCGAGGCAACCGCGGCAACGCTGACGCTTTCGAATGTGACCGCTGCCAACGCGGGCCGCTACTCGGTGATCGTCACCGGATTAGGCGGCACGGTTACCAGCGCGGTTGCCAATCTGACGGTGACCCCGGAAGACCCCCTGGCCGCAAAGTTGATCAACATTTCGACCCGGAGCCTGGTGGAGACGGGCAACAATTGCCAGATCGCCGGCTTCGTGATCTCGGGCACCCAGCCGAAGACGGTGCTGATCCGGGCGAGCGGCCCGGCATTGAGCCAGTATAAGGTGACCGGGGTGCTGCCCGACCCGGCGCTGAAGCTCTTCGACAGCAGCTCCACGGTCATCAATCAAGACACCGGCTGGGGATCGGACGCGGCCATCGCGGCGGCGGCGGCCAAAGTTGGTGCGTTCGCCTGGGCCGCCGGTTCCGCCGACTCAGCGTTGCTCGTCACCCTACAACCGGGGACCTACACCGCGCAGGTCACGGGCGCGTCCGGCGATTCTGGCGTCGCTTTGCTCGAGGTTTACGATGCGGATTCGGGCTCCAGTAGGCTGATCAACATTTCGACACGCAGCATGGTCGAGGCCGGCAACAACAGCCAAATTGCCGGTTTCGTCGTCACGGGCAGCCAGCCGAAGACCGTCTTGATCCGGGCGAGCGGTCCGGCATTGAGCCAGTATCAGGTGACCGGGGTGCTCCCCGACCCGGCGCTCAAGCTCTTCGATAGCACCGCCACGGTCATCGCTCAAAACACCGGCTGGGGTTCGGATGCGGCCATCGCCGCGGCTGCGGCCAAAGTTGATGCGTTCGCCTGGGCCGCCGGTTCCGCCGACTCCGCGATTCTCATCACCCTGCCACCGGGCCTTTACACCGCGCAGGTCACGGGCGCGTCCGGAGACTCGGGCGTCGCTTTGCTTGAGGTTTACGACGTGCCGTGATTTAGCGGCCGCCACCGGCCTCATCTATTTCGCATTTGGCGCGCGGCGGCGTTCGGTGCGGGCGACCTGCGCGCTTTGAAGCGCGACGGCGCCATCTCCCGCTCCCGGCCGATGGCGGTCAGTTTGGAGCG
>CAZWMF010000625.1:2345-2608 GCA_964634535.1 uncultured Opitutaceae bacterium
TGACCTGCTGAATGATGCCGTCGGGGCAGGAGGCTCCGCCGGTGATGAGGATCTGCCGACCGCGTCCGGGCGTCGCCTCCGGCCAAAGCGGTCGCACCTCGATGCGCCCGGCATGGTCCTCGCCGGCCCTTGCCGGAAAGACGTAGTGCTCGACCTCGGCCGCGGAGCGGATGCTCGTCTCGCTTTGGATGAAGAAGGCGCGCGCGCCCAGCTGGCGCGCGCACAGCCGGTAGAGCTGGTAGGTGTTCGACGAATTGCGGCCG
>CAZWMF010000626.1:0-2604 GCA_964634535.1 uncultured Opitutaceae bacterium
GTTTGCGCGCCACGAGCGGGGCGTCGATGTGGTAGTCCTCGGGCGCCTGCTGGGGTAGGATAGCGGGGAGATCCGATTCGAGTTCGACCTGCTTCAAGCGTCCCGCAGCCGCCCGCACCCCCAGTTCCCGCCAGCTGCCGCGGCGAAACACGAAGCGCCGGCACGGCTGAGCGTCGAATAGCTCGTTGGAAAATACGACGCACTTGCCGCCCAGGGCGATCAATTCGCCCACGCGCACCGTCCGGGCGGAGGCGAACGGGTGTTTGACCGATGCGAGGACGCCGCCGAGGGTCTCCGGACCGACTTCCACGAAGGTATGCTGTTCGGCCTCCTTGGGCCCGAGCAGGTTGACCACCGCCGCGACGATCAGCTCCCCAAAGGCCGAACTGGCGGAGGCCGTGAAGAAGTCGGCCGTGGCCTGCGTTCCGACGCGGGTCCGGTTGCGTCGGTAGTATCCCAGGATAGGGTGGTACAGGGCCAATTCCATGAACCGATCGAAGCGCAGCGTATCGCCGCCCCCGGCGGCGGTCTGAAAGGCCGTCAGGAATTCCGCTGAAACCGGCGTTGCAATCACACTCCACGCGATGCACACAGACGGCCTCATGCGCAAACGCAATTTTGCCGTATCCCTCGCGGTGGGGTTGGGCGTCGGGCTGCCGTCGCTCGTCCTGCCGCTGGCCTCGCTATTCGGGTTGATGCCCAACCGGGCCCTCAATCGGGCCAGTGGGTACGTCCGCGATGTGCTGGAGATGGTCAACGAGAACTACGTCGATCCGAGCCTGGTCGAGGATGATGCCCTGGCCCATTCCGCCATCCACGGCATGGTTGAGTCGCTCGACCCGCATTCCGAATTCCTGGAGGCCAAGGACAACCAGGATCTGGAGGAGGACCTGAGCGGCGAATTTGGCGGCGTCGGCCTCCAGGTCGAAGTGCATGGCGGCAAGGTGGTGGTGATCGAGGCGATGGCCGGCACGCCGGCCGACCGGGCCGGCATTCGCCGGGGCGACGAAATCGTCAACATCGACGGCCGGTCGGTGGGCGCCAATGTCGGCATGGACGACATCGTCGACCGATTGCGGGGCAAGCCGCACACGTCGGTGGCGGTCGGACTGTTTCGACCGACGAGCGGGCGCCATTTGGCGCTGACGCTCGAGCGCGAAATCATCAAGGTCGAGAGCGTCACCGACGTCCGGGTGCTCGACCACGACGTGGGTTATATCCTCATCACGGAATTCTCCGAGCACACCGGCGAGCAGTTCGCGGACGCGGTGGACGGGCTGCTCAAGAAGAACATCAACAGCCTGATCATCGACCTGCGGAACAATCCGGGCGGGTTGCTCGAATCGGCGGTCGAGGTGGCGGAGCCGTTTTTTCGCAAGGGCGAGATCATCGTGTACACGCAGGGTCGCAAACCGGCCGACCGGGAGGATTTTCGCTCGGAGTCGACCGGCGATCCCTTGGACTTGCCGGTGGCCGTGCTGATCAATCAGGACACCGCGAGCGCCGCGGAAATTGTCACCGGGGCGCTCAAGGACACCGGCCGGGCGGTGATCGTGGGCGAACGCTCCTTTGGTAAGGGTTCGGTCCAGTCGATTTTTCCGCTGCGCAATGGCGAGGGCCTGCGGTTGACCACCGCCAAGTACTACACGCCGAGCGGAGTTAGCATCAACGAGAAGGGGATCGCCCCGCAGGTCGAAGTGGTCATGACGCCGGCCGAGGACGATACCTTGCGCCAGCAGGTCGCCCGTTCCGACATCCGGGATTCGCAGCAATTCGCGCTTCGCTTCGGCTTCGCCCCGGTTGACGATCGCCAGCTCGATGCGGCTCTGGCCGTCCTGAACGGCATCGACGTGCTGGACAGCCAGGCGCCTCAGCCCGGTGCGGGCAAGGCGGCGGACGCGCGTCCGCCGGGTCCAACCGCGCGACGAATTCGTTTGGAGCGCGCGGTCGGGGGTATTTCGATTTGCGGCGTGCCGCCGGCTGGCCGGGGATGAGCGGTGGCATGATTTTGGCGATCGAGAGCTCCTGCGACGAAAGCGCCGCGGCGGTGTTCGATCCGGCCCGCGGCGTCACCGGGGATTGGGTCTACAGCCAGATCGCCTTGCACGGGCGCCACGGCGGCGTCGTGCCCGACTTGGCTGCCCGCGAGCATATCCGTCAGCTGCCGCCCCTGATCGCCCAAGCCCGGGAGATCGCCGGCCGGTCGGTCGATCGCATCGCGGTGACGCACGGACCGGGTCTTGCGCCCTGTCTGGCCCTGGGGGTGGCGGCCGCCAAGGCGGCCGGCTTGGCGCTGGGCGTACCGGTGGTGGGGGTCAACCACCTGCGCGGCCATGTTTGGTCTCCGTTTCTGCCATTGCATGGCGAGGCGCCCGGGCAATTTGCCGAACGGGCGCAAACCTGGTTTCCGCATTTGGCGCTGATCGTTTCCGGCGGCCACACGCTGCTGGCCGGCGTGAGCGCGGATCGGACCGTGCGCGTCCTCGCCTCCACCCGCGACGATGCCGCAGGCGAAGCGCTCGACAAGGGCGCCAAGCTGCTGGGCCTCGGCTATCCCGGCGGGCCGCTGGTCGAGCAGGCGGCAAAAACGGGCGATACCGCGCG
>CAZWMF010000627.1:0-2603 GCA_964634535.1 uncultured Opitutaceae bacterium
GGCCACCAAGGGCGGCCGCAAAGTCATCTCATCCCGACGCGCCAAGGGCCGCAAGCGGCTGACGGTGGTCTAAGCACGCCCGCTCACTACGGGGCCAGAGTCATTGATGCTGCAATTCCGCCCCGCACAACGTCTTCGGCGCCAGACCGATATCCGCGCGGTTCGCGAGAGCGGAACCCGGACGGATTGCGGCGCCTTTACGCTTTGGGTGCGACGCAGGCCGGAAGGCACGCCGCCGGTGCACGCGCGGGCCGGTGTCGTCGCCTCGATCGCCGCCGTCGGAGATGCCGTGGCGCGCAACCGCGCCAAGCGCCGCCTGCGCGAGGTGTTTCGGCGCCACCAGGCCATCGTTCCGGCCGGCTGGGATCTATTGCTCGTGGCCCGCTCCTCGGTGAATCGCTGGCCGTTCGACCGGCTCGAACAAACCTTTGTCGCCGCCTGCACGCGGCTCTGCGCCCATGCGTAAGCTCGCGATCGGCCTAGTGCGGGTCTATCAATGGACCGCCTCGCCCCTGCTTCGGCTGGCGGCGGGCCCCACCGGCGGCTGCCGGTTCGCCCCGAATTGCTCGGAGTATGCGATCGAGGCCCTTCGCGCCCACGGCGTCATGGGCGGCGGTTGGCTTTCGCTCCGACGCCTCGCCCGCTGCCATCCCCTGCATCCCGGCGGCCTCGACCCCGTGCCCCGCTGCACCCGCGTTTCCTGAATCAACGACCTTCGCCCGTGGACAAAAAGAACCTTTATCTCGGCACGATCTTCATCATCGCCGCCGGCATCTGCTACTATATCAGCTACCGATACGGGCCGGCCCGCCCGAGTCCCAGCTACCCGCCGCCGGTCGCGCCGGCCGAGGCCGGTGCGCCGAACCCGACGGGCGCCGCCGCCGGCCTGCCCAACGCGGCCTCCGAGCCTGCCTTCGCCGCGGTTTCGCGCGATAGCGCCGGGGCGAGCGTGGTCACCCTCCACAATCGCCACATCGAGGTTCATTTTACCGACTTCGGCGGGGCCATTCGCGATGTCGAACTGGTCGACACAAACCCGGACGGATCGGAAAAGTACCCCGACCGGATCGACACCCCCGATCAACCCTTCGCCTTCAATCGAGACCACAAGGATCCTTTGTTTGCCTTCGTCAATCAGGCCGGCCTGGACAAGCGCACCCGGTTTCGCGTCGTGCGCCAGACCGCCTCGGAGGTCGACTACCAGACCGTGCTCGACCAGCGCCTGCGGGTCACGCGCCGCTATATCGTGCCCGCCGAGGACGACGCCGCGTCTGATCCCTACCAAATCCGGACTGAAACGGTCTTGGAGAATATCGGGGCGGCCCCCTTTCAGCCGGCCAATCTGCTCGTGGCCCTGGGCACGGCCGCTCCGGTGAGCCAGGACGACCGCGGCTATCAGCTCACCACAGGTTACTACCGGGCCGGCGACTTCTCGACCACCCTGCGGGCCCGCCTGGAGCCCAGCAGCGGATTTTTCGGCTCGGGGCTGTTCGCCCATCCGGCCACCGCGGAGGTCACCTCGCCCGGGCCGATCGAGTGGGCCTCGGTTTCGAATCAATTCTTTGCCAGCATCGTCACGCCCGACACGGCGGCGGGCGCCCTCATCACCCGCCGGGTCAAGCTCCAGGAAAATTTGCCGGACACCGACGCCGGAGCCTATGGCATCACGGCCGACCTGCTGCTCGACGTGGCGCCCGTCCCGGCCCACGGGGTGGAAAAATTGGGCGCGCTCCTCTATGTCGGGCCCAAGGAGTACCACCGGCTGGCCAATCCGGAAATCTTCAAGGAAAACCAGGACCGGGTGATGAACTGGGGCTATTTCAAGGTCTTCAGCGCCTCGCTGCTCTGGCTGATGATCCTGACCCACAAATGGGTGTCCAACTGGGGCGTCGCCATCATCCTCACGACGCTCCTCCTGAAGGTTTGCTTCGTGCCGCTCACCCTCGCCTCCTCCCGTTCGGCCAAACGGATGCAGAAGCTGCAGCCCGAGATGAAGCTCATCCGCGAGAAATTCAAGGACAACCCCCAGAAGCAGCAGGCGGCGACGATGGAGCTCTTCAAGCGGCACCGGGTCAATCCGGTGGGCGGATGCCTGCCCATGCTGATCACCATCCCGTTCTTTTGGGGCTTCTTCCGCATGCTGCAGAGCGCGGCGGAACTGCGTTTCGCCCCGTTCCTCTGGGCGCATAATCTGGCGGGCCCGGACACGATCGGTCACTTGGGCGGCATCGATATCAATGTCCTGCCGCTGGTGCTCGGCCTCAGCATGTTCCTGCAGATGCATTTCGCCCCGCAGCCCACGGTCGATTCGTCCCAACAGAAGATGATGAAGTTCATGCCCCTCCTCATGATCTTCTTCTATTACAATTACTCCTGCGCCCTCTCGCTGTACTCGACGGTCAACGCGTTTTTCTCCATTCTCCAACAGTCGGTGATCAACCGCATGAAGGATCCCGAGCCGCCCGCCGCTCCCGCGGCCCCGGCGCGTCCGGGCGGCAAACCCGTGAAGAACGTCACGCCCCGGCGGAAGTAGCCGCGGGGCGCGGCACGACCCCTCCTCCCCATGGCCGGCCACAACAAATGGTCCAAAGTAAAAAGGATCA
>CAZWMF010000628.1:0-2282 GCA_964634535.1 uncultured Opitutaceae bacterium
ATCCATCTCCGTGTGGTCCTGAATGGGCACCAGGGCCTGAGTCCGCAGCGAGGGGGCGCGGCCATCCCAAAAGTAACTCGTCTTCCACGCGAGATTGAACAACGGCATAGCGTGGCGCGTGCCGATCTGGCCGCGCACGCCGACGCTGAAACGGCGCGGGTCCGTAAAATCCGAGGCCGGCTGGTGGCAGGAGGCGCATGAGATGGTCCCGTCGCGGGAAAGAGCCGATTCGTGAAAGAGCTTTTCGCCAAGCGCGATCCGCTCCTCGATGAGCGGATTGTCTCGAGGCAGGGCCGGGATGGGAAAGCTGGCGCTCATGGTAAAACGATACGGCGTGTACTTCTCGGGCAGGTAGAGCGGCTTCACCGCGGACGGCAGGCTGATGGCGGGCGCGGTCGATAGAATCTGCGCCACGTGGAAGGCCCAGGGCAGATTCGCAACCAACGCCGCCGCAACAGGATCGCCCGGACGGGAGTGCGTCGCCGTGCCATCGCGCTCGAAGGAAAGCGGACGCGGGGCGTTGAGCATCGCGCCGAGATCGAAATCGAGGAGGACCGCGGCGTCGTGCGCGAGGTCGAGTTCCGCCGCGAGGCTGATGCGGGTGCGGTTTGGGTCCCGCGCCAGATGGTAGGCGTAGCCTTTCAACTCGCCCGCGCCGGCGCGGTAATGGCCCTCGAATGCGAGGAAAATATAGCCCCCCTGCCAGCTCCAATGCAGACCGTTCAGATTGGCGTTGAGCGGGTGATCGGCTGGAAATTTTGACGCGTCCGCGGCATTCGCGGCAGCGTCCAGGCCCAGGTCGAAGCGCACGGCGCGGTATCTGCCGGGCGGCAGGCCCTCGAAGCGGACGACGGTGCGCTGCTGGGCGGCATCCATCCATGCGTATTGGTCCGGTATTTCCACCCAGCCGCCCTGCTCCCGCTCGAGCGCGAAGCCGCTCAGCAGATAGCTGAGCCGGGAGACGGAGAGCGTCTCGCCCGCGGCATTGACATAGCGGAGGGAATCGAGCCGCACTGGCTCGCCGTCAAACGTGGGCCGGATCGCAACCTCCAGCGCCGTCCGCCAGGCCGCCGCGGCCGTCAGCAGCAGCGCGAGGGCCGCGATGTTATGGCGCGCGAGTTGCATCGGATCGATCGCCTGCCGTAGCTAGAAGCCTGTCGAGTCCCACGCGGATGTGCCGGTGCGGAGGACTTGGTAAAATCGCTTGGTATTCGATGCGGCCCCGCCCGTATCCGTGGCGGCGGCGGCGGTGTTGGCGGCGGTCACGGTTGGGCTGATATTCGAATAGTTCACCAAATCCGTGGAAGCGCTGACGGTGTAAATGGCCCCTTGAACGGCACTCCATGTAAGAGTGACGTTGCCGCCCGAGACGCTGACCGGAGAGGAGTTCCAAGTTTCCGTGGTGGCGAGCGCCCCTTTGAAATACTGGGTCTGCGGCGTGTCGGCGGCCTGCACGGAGGTCGAGACGCTGCCGCCGTTGGGAGTGCCCATGAACCAGCGGCCCGAGTTATAGGGGTATGCCGGCGAGGTGCCATCGGACTTGAGGCACTCGAAGTAAGCCCAGGTGCCGTTGGGATAATCCGGCGTGGCGCAGTAGCGCGCGTTGTACTTGTTCAGATCAAACAGGACGGCGCCGCTGTAGAGCGCGCCCTGGGTGTAACCGTGATCGCCCAGGTAGTCGTAATCCTCCGCGTAGTGGCCGATGCCGTAGGTGGTCTCGTTTGGGCCGCTGCCGGTTGTGGCGGTGAGGGCGGGGCCGTATTCGCCGGAGGTCAGCGTCGCGGACTTTCCCTCGGCGGCCGCGGCCCATGCCGGCAGCGTGGTGCGGCCCGTGCTGGCCAGATTGGTGGTGCCGTAGCTGCCCGTCCGCAGGATATAGCCGGTAATCATCCGGCGGACACCGCCGATGGCCACCGTGGGAACCGACGTGTACCCGGACCCACCGCTCGTCACGGTCACGGCGGTAACCGATCCTCCGCTGCCGCTGATGGTGGCCGTCGCCGCCGCTCCGCTGCCGCCGCCTCCGCTGAATGTGACCATCGGCGCGGTTTCAAACATGGTTCCGCCGCTGGTCACAGTTACCGAGGAGACCGCGCCGCCGCCATTGATGGCGGCCGTGCCGGCGGCGCCGTCGCCGCCGCCGTCATAGCCGTAGGGGCCGTAGAGCGGCAGGCCGTCGCTCATCCAGCCGATGATGGGAGAGTGCTTGAAGGTGGTCGTGCCGGTGTTCTCCGAGTAAGTGTTGGTCGCGCTATTGTAAGTGACGTTATCGCCCGCATAGT
>CAZWMF010000628.1:2292-2587 GCA_964634535.1 uncultured Opitutaceae bacterium
AACGAAGGGAATTCGAGCACCCAGGCGTCCCGGTTCCAGATGCCACCGCCATTGCCGATGCCGGCAATCGGTGACGCATCCTCGCCATTCGAGTTGGAATAGGAATAGCCGTCGGATGTGTTATACATGGCCATGCCGTCCACGAAGAATCCGATCGCCCCCATGTTGGTGAGCGTCTTGCCCGTCGTTCCGGAGACCACCGAAGGGCTTCTCGGGAAACGGTAAACCATCGTATTCGACCCCTGGTTTACTGGCAGGTTTGGATTGTTCCACGGCCCGATCACCTGCCCGGGCA
>CAZWMF010000629.1:0-2586 GCA_964634535.1 uncultured Opitutaceae bacterium
ACGATGCCCACGCGTAGCCCTGCAACACCATCGGCAAGGGAGGCGAGAATCGAAGGACCCGGTCGGTCGAGCGACGTCGAGTCCATCGGGTCGTGGCCGGCGACGACTTCGAGCCCGAGGGCCGCATCCGCGACCGTGGCCCCGAACGGGGTGGCGAGCGCGGCCCGCGCCATCGGATTGTGGGCCAGGTAGTCGGCGTCAAACTTGAGGTAGCCGCCGCCCAGGAGGAAGAAGCCGACCACCGAAATGATCGAACCGATCCAGAAGCCGCGGTGCACGCTGTGGAGCGCGGTGTCGGAGGTATCGTTGGGGCCGGCCTTGACCGTGTAGGTGGAGATGATCGAACCGAGCACGCCGATGCCGCGCACCAGCAGGGGGAAGATGACGCCCTTGTGCCCGAAAGTGGCCAGGCCGAGGATCATCGCGGCGACGATCGTGACCTCGTAGCTTTCGAAGATGTCGGCCGCCATGCCGGCGCAATCGCCCACGTTGTCGCCCACGTTGTCGGCGATCGTGGCGGCGTTGCGCGGATCGTCCTCGGGGATGTTTTTTTCAATCTTGCCGACGAGGTCGGCGCCGACGTCGGCCGCCTTGGTGTAAATGCCGCCGCCCACCCGCATGAACAGCGCGAGGAGGGTGCCGCCGAAACCGAAGCCCAGCAGGGCCTCGTAGGCCTGCTCGCCGTACGCGAGAAAAATGAGGGTGCCGCCCAGGAGCCCCAGGCCGTCGGTCAGCATGCCGGTGACCGTGCCGGTCCGGTAGCCGAGCTGCATGGCCTCGCCGTAAGAGCGGGTGGCCGCCGCCGCCACGCGCAGATTGCCGGTCGTGGCCAGCCGCATGCCGACAAAGCCCACCATCCAGCTGAACAGGGCGCCCACGATGAACGCTCCGGCGCGCCCGAATTTGAACGCCCCCAAGTCGCTCTGGGTGGAGAAATACAGCACGACCGCGATCACGATGATCAACGGCCCGATGCGCTTGAACTGCGCCGCCAGATAGGCGTCGGCACCTTCCCGCACGGCGGCCGCGACCGCCTGCATGCGCGGCGTTCCGCTGTCGGCCGCCTTGACCTGGCGCATGAGAATCAGCGCGTACAGCAGGCCGGCGATTGCGATCCCCAAGACCACCAGCAGGGCGGCGATCTCGAGAGCCGAATACTTCGGATCCGTGAAGAGACTAAAATACCTGAAGGACGAGGACATAGTGTTTCTCCCAAAAAATTAGGCCGGCGGCAATTGCCCGCTCAGCTGCCGTAGGACGCCTGGGCCGAGCTCCACCACTCGTGGAAGTCGGATTCGAGTTCGGCCAGGGACGGGATGGGATAGAATTTCAGGTCGCGGTGCTGACCGACATAGAAGCCGCCGAGGATCGTGCGAAACAGCACGTCGTCGCGCACGTGGCGGACGGCCACCTTGGTCGGCTTGCCCGGCTTGCGGTTGAGTTCGCGCAGGCAGTCCCGCAAGTGCGGCAGTCCGGCGTAGGGCAGGTTGCCCACGTCCGGCGACTCGATATCGTTGGCCAAGGACCCCAGGCTCAGCTCGGCGAACGCGAGCTTGGGCACGCTCACGAACTCGGACGGATCGGTGAGGCGCGCGCAGAAGTCACTCGGCCCGAGGGTGCTGACCACCCGCGGCGTGACCGGACAGAACTCCTGATAAAGATGGAAGCAGTGGTCGGCCGGCGGCGGCGCCGGCTGGGGATCCCGGCTGAGGACGCGTCCGTCGCTCGTCACCAGATGAAGCTGGCCCAGGGCCGCCATCGGCACCTGCTCGAGCACCCGGTAAATCGCCAGGTAGGTGGACCGACGCGGCGAACCGTCCCGATGGGGCAGGCAGCGCGTCTCCGGATCGCGGAGCAAATGGTAGTCGCCCGCCGCTTCGGCGTTGAGCTCGATGACCAGGGCCTGGCCCCGGGATCGATTCTGCGTTCCCACGGCGAGATACGCGCCAAACTCGCCCGGGGGCAAGTGGGATACAATGAGCGACTCCGGCGCAAGCGACAGGTAGATATAGCTTTTCATTAATTCGGGTGGCTGACGACTCCGAGCGGTTCGCAGGCGATCCGCATCCGGGCGCGAGCATACCGGGGATCGACCCGAAACGCTGTGCGGCGTTTGCCAAGCGCTGCGCGGATTTGGCGCCGCTGCACGCGCGGATAGGCCTTGCCCCGCCCGGCCGGGGCATTCACGGTTTTGCCTTCCTATGCCCACACTGAAGTTCGCGGTTTTGGCCGGCGACTATATCGGTCCCGAAGTGATGGTTGAAGCCCTGCGGGTGCTCGAGCATGTCGCCCGCCAGGAACACCTTACCCTGGATGCCACCCCCGCCGACGTCGGCGGGGCCGGCATCGACCGGCACGGTCGGGCCCTGCCCGAATCCACCCTGGCCGCCTGTTCGGCGAGCGACGCCATCCTCTTTGGCTCGGTCGGCGGACCGAAGTGGGAGAAATTGCCCCCCAAGGAACAGCCCGAGCGGGCCGCCCTCCTGCCCTTGCGCAAGCATTTCACGATGTTTGCCAACATCCGGCCCGGCCTGCTGTACCGCGAATTGGCGCCGGCCTCCCCCATCAAGAACGAGCGGATTCCGG
>CAZWMF010000630.1:0-2580 GCA_964634535.1 uncultured Opitutaceae bacterium
CAGATAGGCGGAGAACGGTCATTACGAAAACTCGGTCTTGTCCTGACTATCGGCACAATACCCGCCGATCGCCTGCGGGACCGTCGCCGGCGCGCGATCTATTAGGGTCGATTATAGAGGGCGGTGGGGCAGCAAGATCCGACCAGGGCGCATCCGGCTGCGGTCCGGGATCCGGCGCGCGGATCTTTGGCTCGTTTTCAGCGGGATGGCGGGCTACCTTGGACTGCTCCCAACCAAAGGACCCCCATGCTCTCCCGACCCAGGCTGCGCACAGTCGCAGCGACCGCCTTCGGGCTGGTGCTTTCGGCGGCCGGCCTCGACGCCGCCCCGCTTCCGGCGATCTCGGTTTCCGAAAACCACCGCTTTTTTGTCCGCGCCGACGGGACGCCGTTTTTCTGGCTCGGCGACACGGCGTGGAGCATCTTCAACCACCCGACGCCGGCCGAAGTGGACCTCTACCTGGACGATCGGGCGGCCAAGGGCTTCACGGTGATTCAGGGCGTGATGGCGCTGTGGGACTACAACTCCCGGCCCAATCCGGACGGGCAGCTGCCTTTCCGCAACCGCGACCTGGGCCAGATCAACGAGGCCTTCTACAGGAACGCCGACGCGATCCTCGACAAGGCCGAGGCCCGCGGCCTGTACCTGGCCATCCTTCCCTTTTGGGTCAAGAATAGCGGGGACATGCTCGCGCGCGGCGACAACCCCGAGAAGATCAAGGCCTACTGCCGATTCCTGACCCGCCGGTACGCCCGGCGGAATATCTTCTGGGTCCTGGGCGGCGACGCGGGCGCGCTCAGTCCCAACGTCCAGCGGGTGACCGATGCCATGGCCGCGGGGCTGCTTGAGGGCGCCCGGGAAGCCGGAGTGGACCGGATCCTGATCAGCTACCACCCGACCGGCCGGGAGAGTTCCTCGTTTTGGTTCCAGGACCGCCCCTGGCTCGCGTACAACTCGATCCAATCCGGACATACGATCGAGACCTCGAACTTCCGGCTCATCGGCGACGATCTGGCCAAGAGCCCGCCCAAGCCGACCCTGGACATGGAGCCGGGCTACGAGAACATTGCGAACAATCTGGTTCGCGACAACCCGAATGCGCCGCGGATCCAGGCCGACGACGTGCGGCGTTCGGCCTACCTGGCCGTCTTCGCCGGCGCGGCGGGGCACACTTACGGCAACGGCGAGGTCTATGAATTCTGGTCGCCCGAGAAGGGCGTGCCGGCCCCCGGCTGGGCCGCCCAGCTGCCGTTCCGCGAGTCGCTCAAGCTCCCGGGCTCCGGGCAGATGCAGTATCTGCGCTATCTGATCGAATCGCGGCCGCAGCTCCTGCGGGAGCCGAACCAGTCGATGATCCTCGGCGACCTGGGCGAGCGCGCGACCGAGCGCACCTGCGCGCTGCGGGCGGCCGACGGCAGCTACGCCTTTGTCTATGTCCAGCAGGGCAAGCCGGTGACGGTCGGGCTCGATTCGCTGACCGGCACCGCGCTCAAGGCTTGGTGGTACGATCCGCGCACCGGCAAGGCCCAGGCGATCGAGACGTTCACCCGGGCGCTGTCCCTGGGCGGCGGGGGCGCCAGGATCCGGGTGCGCAAGTTCACGCCTCCCGCCGGCGGCGCCGACTGGGTCCTCGTCCTCGACGACGCCGCGAAGGGCTACCCCGAGCCGGGCGCGCGGAACTAGGCGGCCCGGTGAGCGATCGGCATCCGATCAGACCTGGTAGTCCCATTCCTTGCGGTAGGGCGTGTCGACGTAGTGGTTGGCCACCTCGTCGTTCGTGAAGCGCATCGCTTTCGCGTCCCAGAGCAGGACCTTGGAGCTTCGCCAATAGCGGGGAGCATCCGCGCCGCCGGGCGCCCAGACGCCGGGATGCGCGCCGCCGGTCGTGCTCCAGACGTCCGCCGAGTCCGACCGTCCGTTGTGGCCGTAGCCCGTGGCGGAGCGCGCGCCGGGCGTGCTGTACCGGCGCAGCGCCGCCGTCCCGAGCAGCGCGAACTCGGTGAATTCGCAGCCCAGTTCGAGCGGCAGGATCGATTTCTGGCCGGCCTTGCACATCCGGATCCACTCGGCGTAGTGGTCGGCCCGCTCGCACCGCGGCAGGAAGGGTTCGGGCTGCCGGAAGTTCCGGAACTTGCCTTCCGGCAGGAGCCAGCCGCCGGGCAGGCCCCGCAGCGGCTGGCCCGGCTGCGGCAGCGTGTGGTCCGGCAGCGAAGGGCTGCCGCCGTAGAAGGCGGAAACGAGCACGCCTTCGTCGCCGACGAACATCACGCCCCGTCCCGGCATGCCGGTCCCGGCGGGCATGCACAGCGGCCGGGGCGGCTGCAGGCCCCCGTCGTAGAAAAACGCCATCGTCTCCGGGTGTTTGCCGCGCGCCGGGAAGTGCCACTGCACGAAGTTCGCGATGCTCGCGCATTCGCTGTTCTCGACCGTGCCTTCCAGGGAGAAGGCCTGGCACGCGTCGGCCGCGACCCAGTCCGGCGCCCCCAGCTCGAGCTCCTGGTGGAACAGGTGCAGCGCGTGGCAGGCGACATCGCCCAGATTGCCGGTGCCGAAGTCCCACCAGGGGCGCCAATTGCCGTA
>CAZWMF010000631.1:0-2572 GCA_964634535.1 uncultured Opitutaceae bacterium
ACATAGACTTCTCCCTTCGCATCACGCGCGCGGACTTCCGGCAGCGATGGGCAGCCGTGCAAGCCGCGCTGAAAGCGAAGGGCTACGACCTCGGTTATGCCTGCGGCAGCGAGCTGGACCGGACCGACGTGGCCTGGTTGACCGGGTTCTACGACCCGATCGTCGAGCGCTATGCGGTGATCGTCCCGGCCGAGGGCAAGCCGATTCTCCTCGCCGGCTGCGAGGGCACCGGTCCCAATACCCAGTCCGGCGCCGTCACGGGCGGCGTCCTTGGCGCGATCGCCGGGGGCATCATCGGGCACAACACGGGCAACCATAGCACCGGGACGGGCATCCTGGTCGGTGGCGCGCTCGGCGCCCTGGCGGGCGGCGTGATCGGCAACAACATCGATCACGCGCAAGGCACCGTTTACGGCTCCCAAAGCCAGGCCACGACCCGGATCGTCACCCAGTCGCCGCCGCCTCCTCCTCCGGCTCCGCCGCCCCAAGGCGAAAACACCGGGCCGCAACCCTCGCCGGACGCTGTGTGGGTTCCCGGCCATTGGGAGTTCGATGGGCCGACTGCCCAATACAAGTGGGTTTCCGGCTATTGGGTCATCCCGCCCGAGTACCACACCTATTGGGTTCGCCCGCATTGGGAATACCGGGACGGCGGCTACGTTTACATTCGGGGATACTGGCGCTGAGCCGGTTTGAGCGGGCGTCCGGTCGGGGCCCCAACGCGCTTGCTGGGTGCCGGGGCCTGCTCTTGAATGGCCGGCTATGATTTCGCTGCACGAAGGGCGGGGTGCCCGGCGGAAAAAACCGGTCGACCGGGTTTGCTTCCTTCATATGAAGGTCGTCGGCTGCCGTCCGCTGATCTGGCGGCGGCTTTGGGTGCGCGAATCGATGTGGTTGTCCCGATTGCACGACACCATTCAGGTGGCCTTTGACTGGTACGATTACCAGACGCACGTCTTCACGCTGGGCGACCAGCGGTTTGGCAATCCGCTCAAACGCGACGACTTGCTGGTCGAGGACGACCGGGATGTGACCTTGGCGGACATCGGGATCGAAGGCCGCAGCTCCTTCCTGTACTCTTACAACTTCGACGAGTCCTGGACGGTCGAGGTCACGGTGGAGGGATTGCATCTGCCCAAGAAGGGCATGCGTTATCCCCGATGCGTCGCCGGGGAACGGGCCGGACCGCCGGAGGATTGCGGCGGACTGGATGCTTTTCACGACATGCTCGTTTGCATCAAGGAGCCCGCGTCCGACCTTGGACGCGAGTGGTGCGAATGGCTGGGGCCCGACTACGACCCGGCGGCTTGCGATCTGGCGGCGATCAATCGGAATATCCGCGGGCTGGGCCGTTAGCTCACGCTCTTGGCGAAGGCTCGTGCGATCTTCACCGCTGGGGTGATGGGTGCGGGCTGCCCGGGGCAAAAAGGTCCACAAAATCCGGGACCGCAAGACTGGACAGCTCGATCGGGTCCTCGAACCGGGCGAGGAGGTTGCGGGCCCGGGCCGGCCCATAGTGGATCGTGAACGCGTCCAGGGCCTTTTCCTTCAGCCGGGGCAGGCCCTCGGCCCGCCGGCGCCGATGGCCGATCGGGTATTCGACCGCCACCCTTTCGGTGGATGACCCGTCCGCCAGGAAAATCTGAACCGCGCTGGCGATCGATCGCTTCTCCGGGTCCAGATAATCGCGCGAGTAGGGGAGGTGCTCGGTCACGGTCGTCTTGGCCCGGAGGGCGTCGATCCGGGGATCGGCGGCGACCGCATCCTCGTAGTCGGGAGCGGTCAGCCGGCCATGGATGAGGCCGATCGCCACCATGTATTGCAGGCAATGGTCGCGGTCGGCCGGGTTGTGCAGGGGGCCGGTCTTGTCGATGATGCGGATGGCCGACTCATGCGTGGCGATTTCGATCCGCTCGATCTGGTCCAGGCGCCGGCCGACCGCCTGGTGCAGGTGCACGGCGCATTCGACCGCGGTCTGGGCGTGGAATTCGGCCGGGTACGAGATTTTGAATAGAATGTTCTCCATCACATAGCTGCCCAGGGGACGGCCCAAGCGCACCGGCTGGCCGCGGAACGCGGCGTCCTGGAAGCCCCAGGTCTTCGCGGTCACGGCCGATGGATAGCCCATTTCTCCAGCCAGCGCGATCAGGGCCAGGCGCACGCCGCGGCTGGTGGCGTCGCCCGCCGCCCAGGATTTTCGCGAACCGGTGTTCGGGGCGTGGCGATAGGTGCGCAGCGCGGATCCGTCCAACCAGGCGTGCGAGACCGCGTTGATCACCTGCTCCCGGCTGCCGCCGAGCAGGGCCGCCCCCACGGCGGCCGAGGCGACCCGGACGAGCAGCACGTGGTCCAGGCCCGCGCGGTTGAACGCATTGTCCAGGGCGAGGATGCCCTGGATTTCGTGCGCCTTGACGAGCGCGCCCAGTAGGTCGCCCACCGTGAACGCCGGTCCCCGGGGCAGGGGCGTGGCGAAAGCGGCCGGCGTCAAACCGGCATTGCGCTGCCGGCTCAGCCAATCGGTCACCGCCAGGATCGCGCCCAGGTTGTCCGAGGGATGCCCCCACTCGGCCGC
>CAZWMF010000632.1:0-2571 GCA_964634535.1 uncultured Opitutaceae bacterium
GCTGCAGCATTGCCTTTGCGGTCTCGGTCAGTTCAAAATCCGGCCGTACCATTATCTGACGGGTGAAAGAGTACGCAGAGAAGTGAAGCGTGAAAGTGGTGCTCGTTGAGTTTACTAGGGTGCTAAAAGCCGCATTTTCGGTCGCTTCGACGCCCCAGCCGCCGCCAGATGCTTTTTGTACCATTTCGAACGCGAGTTGAAATGAGCTACTATCCTTTACCAAAAAGAATTTGCTGTCTTGGCTCTGCATGGGCGTGCTCTCTAAGCTGAATGCATGCGGCGTTCCCTTCAGCGGTGTTGCAGCGAGCGTACCTCCACGAATCGGATCGTACGCCGTTCCAATGAGGGGAATGCTAGATGCATCTATAACGGGGATGTCGAAGTCGGACGATTGGAGTATCAGAGTTCCCATATTAGATTGAGTTCCCGTAGCGATGAGTGGAGCTACTGGCAGCCATTCGGGCATCCGAGTCTATTGTCAATTGTTTTTCCGCGTATCGAGCGAAATATAGCTGCTTATGCGACGAGCTTCTTCGGCGACTAGCGTGGGATCAGATCGGGCGTTCCACAATGAAAGAGAATTGCGATGCGGAAGTTCTGGAAGTTCCGGTATCCGCGGGCAGTGCTCTTGAGAACCTGGATGGCGGAGTTTTAGCCCTCGGCGGTGCCGTTGGAGATCGGATGCCAGAACAAAGCAAGGATGCCGGTCAAATGGGCGTAAATCATCTTGGCCACCCGCTTCATCGGAGCGAGGCCACTGGCTTCGACCCGTTGCTGCCACTGGTCCAGGAAGTGGCGGGCGCTGGACGGACGGGCGTGATCCCAGAGGCGGCGAAGCTCCTCCTACAAGGCCCACGCCAGGCCCGTCTTGAGCTCCGGAGTCAAGAGCAGGGCGCGCAATTCGCGGCGGCGGCGCCGATCCAGCCGCTCGAACCCGTACAGCCAAAGCTGGCGACTGCCCGTAAGCGTTTCGTCGCCGGCTCGGCGCCGGGCGTGATGTTCGGCCCGGCGGACTTGATCGACGGCTTCATTGGCGTGGCTGACCACATGAAACGGGTCATAGACGATGGTGGCGGCGGGCAATTTCGACTCGGCGGCGTTTTGAAACGCCGGCCACATGTCCATGCAGACGGCCCCGACTCCGGCGCGCTGCTCCGGGCTGAGTCCTTCGTCCCAAAGGCCTTCGGCGGCCTCTTGCGTCCGTCCGGCCGCCACCTCCAACACCCCCACCGCTCGGCCAGATCGGTGAGCACGCTCACATAGTCCTGGCCCCGGCCGAAACTCTTCTCGTCCAGACCGAGGGCGGTGACCGGTTCGGCCGTCCGGCGTTCCAGCCCGCGTTCCACCGCTCGCTGTTTGATCGCCCACACCGAGTGCCACTCCAGTTTCAGCAATCCGGCCGACCGCGACACGTTGGGCACTGCTTCCAGCAGGCGCACGGCCCAGGTTCCAAACAGGACGGTCCAGCGCGCCCCCTTGGTGGCCAACGGGACCGCGGCAATCTCCGTTTTTCCGGTCGCTGGGTCGAGCAACCGTGGCACCCAGGCGACGAGGGCCGTCTCCAGCTGCATCGTGTCCAAATGCCGCCACCGGCGTTCCTCCCAGCCGTGGATATGCAGCCGCCGGCCTTCCGCCGTGGTCCAGTCTTCCGGCTATCTGCTATTCATTCTTCGCATGCCATTGTTGCGCCAATTGGTGGTCTTGGTGCAAATTGCGAATTTGCACTATATCCGCAGGCGGACACGGCGCCGCGGTCCCCCGAGTAGGACTTTTACTTCATTTCCTTAAGGAAGTAATTGTCCTCCCGTTCCTCGAGTCGACCTAGCATATGAATCGTTTAAGCTATTGGATAAAAATGCATTACGATAATGAGCCATCGCTGCGCACCTCAAGGATTGTTACTTCATCGGACAAAACCAAGCGCTCTAGATCGTATTTAGATGCGTTTCGGTGCAGGTGGGGGGCCGGCTAAGCGCTCGTCGATGATGATTGGTTGGGGTGCGGACCAGTGCACGGCTTTGAATTTGGGATGCTGGGGATTGACGAGAACATTGAATTCCGTGGGGAGAATGGCGCTGGGGACTTTGAGGGCAAGGGAAGCGCAGGCGCGGAGCCAGGCATCGCCCATGGCCTGGGTCTGGAAATAAGGCGTGGCGGGTTGGAAAGGGTGCGGCACGGCGCTCCATGGAATTTCGTCGATCTGGTCGTCGGGGATATCGAGGCGGATGACGACCCGGGGTTGACGGCGTTGGTCCGGATCGCTGGCGTGAACCAGGATCTCGAGCAGTGCGAGGGAGAGATGTTCGCTCGTGTAGATCGCGGGATAGCCTTTGGCGGTCCAACGGCCGCCGGTGTAAAAGGCCCCGAGCCCTTTTGCGACATGGGCGGCATATTTCGCTTTGTCGATCCGCCAGAGCGTGAGCATCAGAACAGACCGCGGTCGACCTGGTGGAGAAGGTCTTCGACCTGGCGGGCGCCGATTTCGGTGCGGGCTTTGTCCAGGGGAATCGTGCCGCCGAGGCCGGGCTGGCCCGTCTTCAGCCATTTGGCGGCGCCACGCGCGTTTTCGAA
>CAZWMF010000633.1:0-2570 GCA_964634535.1 uncultured Opitutaceae bacterium
GAAGGGTTTCGCAGCAAGCGGGGTTTCCCGTTCGCGGCGGTCGTCAAGCTCGGCAATTCGCAAAAGCGATCCTATATCCCCGTGTTGGAAGCCCGCCGGGAAAAGGAGGCCGACGCGAGCGTTCGCAATGCCATCGACGAGGCCGTGGCCTTGCTGCGCCTGGGGGATCCCGATCCGGCAGCGCAAATCGGGGCCATCGCCGATCTGGCGCGATTGAATTCCATCGGCAGCCTGGACACATTGAAGGCGCTCGCGGCAAACCCGCGGGCCCGGCCCGAGGTGGCGCAGGCGGCGGCCGCAGCGGTCGGGGCGCTCAAGCTGCATATCGAGCGGGTCAATTTTTTCGGGACGATCTTCCGGGGTCTGAGCCTGGGATCGATCCTGCTGGTGGTGGCGCTCGGATTGGCGATCACCTTTGGCCTGATGGGCGTCATCAACATGGCGCACGGTGAGATGATCGCGGTGGGTGCGTACACCTGCTATGTGGTCCAGAATCTTTTTGGGACCGGTTTCCGGTTCGCCATCACGCTGCCCTTCACGTTCTTCGGCAAACAGGCCGGTTTCGGGCTGAGCCTGCCCGGCCTCAACGCGAGCGGCTGGTGGTACCAGAGCTATTTCTTGTTCGCCATTCCGCTGAGCTTCGTGACGGGTGCCCTCGCGGGCCTCGCGCTCGAACGCACCGTGATCCGGTTTCTCTACCGGCGCCCCCTGGAGTCACTGCTCGCCACCTGGGGAGTGTCCCTGTTCATGCAGCAGTGTTTCCGGATGGTTTTTGGCTCGAACAACGTCAACGTCGACTCCCCGACCTGGCTCCTGGGCCATTTCAGCATCCACGATGTGAGCTTCGGCTACAACCGCGTGTTCGTGATCGGGTTCGCCACGGTCATCGTGCTGGGCACGTATCTTTTGCTCACGCGCACGCCGCTCGGCCTGCTGATCCGCTCGGTGATGCAAAACCGCGATATGGCCGCTTGCATGGGCGTCCGCACCAACCGGGTGAACATGCTCACGTTCGCTTTCGGATCGGGCTTGGCGGGCCTGGCCGGTGCATTTCTGTCGCAGATCGGCAACGTGGGACCTTCGCTCGGACAAAGCTACATCGTCGACAGCTTCATGGTCGTGGTGGTGGGCGGAGTGGGCAGCATCGTCGGGACGGTGTGCGCTTCGCTGGGCATCGGCACGGTCGATCAGGTGTTGCAGCAGCTCCTGGAGTCGCCGGTCGTCGGCAAGATCACCGTGCTCGTCGTGATCATCGTCTTCCTGCAATGGAAACCGGGCGGGCTGTTTTCGACCCGCACCCGCAGCCTGGACTGACGCCATGAGGCGCACCTCGAGGACATTTCAAACCTGGGCGGTCGCGCTGGCGGCCTTCGTCGCGATCGTCGTGCTGCCGAGCCTGAATGCCTTCGGGCCGGCGGATGGGGTCCTGCACGTGAGCGACTTTGCGATCAACCTGTACGGCAAATATTTGAGCTACGCGATCCTCGCGATCAGCGTCGACGTCCTCTGGGGCTACACGGGCTTGCTCAGTTTGGGCCAGGCCCTCTTCTTCAGCTTGGGCGGGTACATGATGGGCATGCACCTCATGCGCAAGATCGGCACCCTGGGCCAATACCACAAGCCGATCCCCGACTTTCTCGTCTTCCTGGGTTGGGATTTCCTGCCGCCGTTCTGGCGACCTTTTTCCAGTCTGGCGTTTGCCCTGGTCATGGCCCTGTGTCTGCCGGGCTTGCTCGCCGCCGTATTCGGCTACCTCGGGTTCCGCTCGCGCATTCGGGGCGTATATTTTTCCATTCTGACCCAGGCGCTAACCTACGCCGCCTCCCTGCTTTTCTTCCGCAATTCGCTTCTGATGGGGGGCAACAACGGCTTCACCGACTTCAAGTTTCTGCTGGGCTACGACCTTCGCCTGCCCTCGACCCAGCGCGGGTTGTACGTCGCGACGGGCGTGGCCCTGCTCCTGATCTATCTCGGCTGCCGCTGGCTCAGCCGGACGAAGTTCGGCCTCGTGCAGCAGGCCATCCGCGACAGCGAAAACCGCGTGCTCTTCAGCGGCTACGCCGCCGGCTACTACAAGCTGTTCGTCTTTGTGTTCTGCGCGGTCATCGCCTCGCTGGGCGGAGTGCTCTATGTGCCGCAGGTCGGGATCATCAATCCCAGCGAGATGGCCCCGGAGAAATCGCTCGAGGCCGTGGTCTGGGTGGCGGTGGGAGGGCGCGGCACTTTGCTGGGGCCGGTTCTGGGGGCCGTTGGCGTCAATGCCCTGAAAAGCTGGGCGACCCGGGCTTACCCCGACCTTTGGCTGCTGATTTTGGGCGGCCTTTTTATTCTCATCACCGTCTTTATGCCCAAAGGCCTAATCGGTCTGCCCGAACAGTTGAGGGGGCTGTGGAGCCGGCGCCGCGGCGGGACTCTTCCGAGGACCGTGGCCTTGCCCGGACCGTGGCGGCTGTCCTGGAACCGCTGGCGCACGAGGACAAAATGACCGTCAAACGCAAAGAATTCATCCTGATGCTCGAAGGGGTCAACAAGACCTTCGACGGGTTCAAAGCCATTTCCGAACTGAATTT
>CAZWMF010000634.1:0-2557 GCA_964634535.1 uncultured Opitutaceae bacterium
CGATCGACAGGGCGATCAGGACGACCGTGAGCTTGAGCGAGGCGAAAAAATCGCGACAGGTCCGGATGACCGGCATCATGGGGCGCTGGCCGGCCGGACGGTCTGCAGGAAGGAGAGGAATGCGGCTTTTTGGCGGGCGACGAGCGGAGATGGTCCGGTGAGCTTGAAGAACCAGGTGCCATCGCCCACGGGAACGATCGCGCCCAACAGATGCGCGGATGGCCCATCGGCATCCACCACCGTGATCGCAAGGCTGCCGACGCTCAGTCGGGTGACCGCGCCGGCGAGGTCGGCGTCGCCGACCGGACCCAGTCCGGTTTGGCCGCGCCAGCGGTTAACATTGGCGAGTTCGCCGCCCACATTGCCGGGAAAGGCGGTGACGGACAGGTCGGCCTCGCCTTCGGGGCCGGCGAGTTTGAAGTTTGCCTTGCGCATGCTGGTCGGCGCGTACTCCTTCCAATCGGCCGGAGCGGTCCACGCCAACCCGGGGCCGGATGCGACGGGCATATTGCCCGTCATGGGGCCCGCCGGGGCGGGCATGGCCGGGGCGGCGGCGGGCGGAGGTGTCGCCGTTTCGGTCGCCGGCTGGTCGTCGGCCTCCTTGGGCACCCGGTAGGTTTCGATCTTCTCCCTGCCGCAACCGGAGAGGAACAGGACGGTTAATAGGGCCAGCAATGACGGGAAACGCACGGACATGGGACCGCAATTTCTCGCCTTTCTCCTTCCGGACGGCAAATCATTATGTGCAGCGCAGTCCGGTAGAAACACAAGCCATGAGGATGCCGATCAAGCGACCGACTTTGACCTACACGCCCGCCGGCGACTCGGCGCTGACGGTCACGGTTGGTGCGGTGGCGGATGAGGCTACGCTGCAGAGGGTTCGCTCACTCGCCAAGGCTTTGGAGGAGGCGAGAATTGTCGGGGTTACCGATGTGGCGCCCGCTTATGCGGGTGTGACGGTCTTTTACCTGCCGGACAAGATTGAGGGCGAGGGGTCCATCCCTTTTCACCGTCTGGTGGAGGCCGTGGCCCGTTGCGCGGAGGCGGCGGGGATTCGCGGACGGCGGCTGCCGCGTCGCGCGTTGGAGGATCGGCTGATCGAAGTTCCGGTGTGCTACGGCGGTTCCTTTGGCCCCGATCTGAGCGACGTGGCGCGATCGGCGCGACTGACCGAGGAGCGGGTGATTCTATTCCATAGCGCGGTCGAATATCGGGTTCAGGCGATTGGGTTTTCGCCGGGCTTCCCGTATTTGTGCGGACTGCCCCAAGTGCTGCGGGTGCCCAGGCGGGCGACGCCGCGCGAATCGGTGCCCGCCGGTTCGGTGGGTATCGGCGGCAGTCAAACCGGCGTTTATCCGATCAGCACCCCGGGCGGCTGGAATCTGATCGGGCGCACACCCTCGATTCTCTTCCGGCCCGGCGACTCGCCTCCCGCGCTACTGCGGGTGGGCGACCGGGTTCGCTTCCGTCCGATCACACCCCAGGAGTTTGCCGTATGGAAATGATCGTCGTTCGGCCGGGCGTGCACACGACGGTGCAGGATTTGGGGCGGCCCGGTTATCGGCATGCCGGCGTGCCGCTCGGCGGGGCGATGGATGCGTTCGCGCTCCGGGTCGCCAATACCCTGGTCGGCAATCCGGAGGGCGCGGCCGGCTTGGAGATCACGCTCGGCGGGGTCGAATTCCGCTTCACCGAAGCCGGCGTCGTCGCGGTGGGCGGCGCCGAATTCACGGGTGTGCCGGCCTGGCGGCCGCTCGCCATCCCGGCCGGCGGCAGCTTGACCCTCGGCACCTGCCGCCGAGGGTACCGGGCGTACGTGGCCGTGCGCGGCGGATTGGCCGTGCCGCCGGTTTTGGGCAGCCAGAGCACCTATGTGCGCGCCGGTCTGGGCGGGATTCAGGGGCGGCCGTTGCAGGAGGGTGATCGCCTGCCGGTTCAGGCCGCAGATTCGCCGGTGGCCGTCCCGCCGCAAATCACTCCGTTGTGGGACCTGCTGCCGCCCTATTCGACCGAGCCCGTGATTCGGGTCGTGCCGGGGGCGCAGGCCGATTGGTTCGGGGCCGATTGGGTCGCCGAGCCGTATCAGGTGGCGCCGCAATCCGACCGGATGGGATTGCGGCTCAAGGGTGCAAAATTGACGGGCGGAGATGGCCGTGACTTGCTATCCAGCGGCATCGTGTCCGGAACGGTCCAGGTGCCGCCGGATGGGCAGCTCATCCTGCTGGGGGCCGATGCGCAGACGATCGGCGGCTATCCGCAGATTGCCCATGTGATTTCGGTGGATCTGCCCCTCGTCGCACAGCTTCGGCCGGGCGATCGAATCCGCTTCCGACTGGTCACGCTGGCCGAAGCCCAGTGGCTCGTCCTCAAACGCGAGCAGGAGCTCGCGCTCCTTCGGACTGGCGCCGCCGCCCGTTGGAACCTCGCCTAACCCGGGCATAACAACATGAAAATCAGCCAAATCCTGCCCGAATTGCTTCGGCAAAGAAAGGCTTTGGGCTAGGAATGTTTGCAAACCTGGTTCGGCCGCTGCCGGGCCGAGAGCCGTCCGATCGCT
>CAZWMF010000635.1:0-2554 GCA_964634535.1 uncultured Opitutaceae bacterium
GCGGGGTTTGGAATAAATCGTCGGCGGGATCGCATGAAGTGCGCGGACTCACCCTGGGAATTGTTGGGTACGGGAAGATTGGCTCGCAGGTTTCGGATCTGGCCGAGGCCATGGGCATGCGGGTGGTGTTTCATGATGTGGCGCATGTTCTGGCTCGGGGGAATGCTCGTCCGGTTAGCTTTCGCGAATTGCTGGAAACTTCGGACGTGATCACTCTGCATGTGGACGGGAAAACGCAGAATCAGGATCTGTTTGGGGAAGACGAGTTCCGCGCCATGAAAGATGGAGCTTGCCTGATTAATCTTAGCCGCGGTTTTGTGGTGGATCATGAGGCTTTGGCTCAGCATTTGAAGAGCGGGAAGTTGGCGGGGGCGGCAGTGGATGTGTTTCCCAGGGAACCGGAGACGGGTGGCGCGTTTTCCAGTCCGCTGCGGGGGCTGGCTAACGTAATTCTGACTCCCCATGTCGGCGGGAGCACGGAAGAAGCACAGCAGAATATTGGACAATTTGTTTCGGCGCGGATGATTGACTACTTTCGCAGCGGGAATTCTCTGCTCAGTGTGAATTTGCCACTGTGTCATCTCGATTATGAACCAGGCTCGCACCGGCTGATGCACATCCATCACAATGTGCCCGGAATCTTGCGCGCGATCAACGACATTCTGGCGGACCGGGGCGTCAATATTGAGCGGCAGGTGCTCGATACCCGGGGGCAACTGGGATATGCGATTTACGACATCAATCGGGAATGCGACGAGCCGATGTTGGCCAAGCTCCGGGCGGTTCCGCAAACAATTCGAGTGCGGGTTCCCGGAGTCGTGCGGGGATAAGAGCAAATTACACATATTCTCCAACCCATTGCATCTTTGAGGGCGCCTGCCCAATCGAGTTTGACCAGCCCCGCCTCAAAGGAGTATCTTTGCGCAAATCAGGTGACGCCTCGGTTGCGACTACCTCGTGTCATAGCGCAGCCTGAGCCCTCAGGCGTTTCGAAGATCACTAAGTATTAATTCAATTGGAAGGGTCCTGTGATGGCTGCAATCTTGCGTGCTCGCGCGATCATGGTTTGTGTGGGGCTTGTTTTTGGGATCACCGCCGTCCGGGCGCAAATTCCGGTGACTACGTG
Source organism: uncultured Opitutaceae bacterium (assembly GCA_964634535.1). Classification (GTDB taxonomy): domain Bacteria; phylum Verrucomicrobiota; class Verrucomicrobiia; order Opitutales; family Opitutaceae; genus Palsa-1447. The sequence goes on from CAZWMF010000635.1 coordinate 1,127, forward strand.
GCACTACGATAACGTGCGTTCCGGGGCGAATTCGAACGAAACGATCCTGACTCCGCAAAACGTCAATCCCAACCAGTTCGGCAAGCTCTTCACGCAGACCGTCGATGGGCAGGTGATTGGCCAGGCGCTTTATTTGCCGCAGGTCACGATTCCAAAACTGGGCGTGCACAACGTTGTGTACGTAGCGACGATGAATGACAGCGTTTATGCGTTTGACGCCGACAGCGCCACGGGAAAGAACGCGAATCCGCTGTGGCAGACCAGTTTCCTGGTCAATGGGGCGACGACGGTTCCGATTTCTATACAGAAATGCGGTGGGACCACGGCATGGACGCAAGTGGGTGTCGTTTCAACGCCGGTGATTGATCCGGTGGCAGGAACGCTTTATGTGGTGGCGAAGACCATGGAGAATTCGAAGTTTGTGCATCGTCTCCATGGATTGAATGTTGCGACAGGCGTGGAACAAAAAGGCTTCCCCATCGTGATTACGATGAATTATGAATCTGGAGGCGACAACTACGTTTTCGCGGACATGATGCAGGTCAACCGTCCCGCCCTGCTGCTGGAGAATGGCTACCTGTACATTGCGTTTGGATCCAATGGGTGTCGCGGTGGCCAAGAAGAGGGATGGGTTGTCTCCTACAACACTGCGACGCTGCAACAGGCGGGTGCTTTTGATGATGAGCCCGGGGATTCGGCGGCTGCGGTGTGGATGAGGGGTGGAGGGCTTTCTGCCGACAGCGCGGGGAACATTTATGGAGCGACGGCGGACGGGCCGTTCGCAGTAGGCCTGGATTTCGGGCAGTCGGTATTCAAACTGTCGCAATCCGGCAGCACGCTGCAATTGGCCGATTGGTTTACGCCTTATAACGAGCTGTATCTCGATCAGCATGACCTGGACATGAGCGAACCGGTGCTGGTGCTGCCGCAGCAGTCGGGAGAGTATCCAAATTTAGTGGCCGCCGTGGGCAAGGAAGGCACGATCTACATTCTGAACCAGGACAACCTGGGGCATTTCTGCTCTACCTGCACCCAGGGAGACACGCAGATTCCGCAAGAGTTGCAGGGTTTCGCTCCCAATGGAGGAGCGCTGGTCTACTGGAACAACGCTATCTATACTTCCGCCACCGGAGCGCCGATCGCGGCCCTGGCGTTCACCGACGGAGTGCTGGCGACCAAGCCGTTCGCACAATCGAAGAAAGTGGACGGCGGACATTCGCCGGTCATCTCCGCCAATGGAAACAGCTCAGGCATTCTTTGGCAGATCACCGGTCAATGTCTGACTGCATTTGACGCGACTACACTGGCGAGACTGTATGACTGCGGCCAGGGTCCCAAAAGTCGCGATAAGCCTCCGGCGCTTCCCCATTTTGCGAATGTGGTCGTGGTGAATGGCAAGGTGTATGTGGGTACGAACAACGGCCTGGT